>DAOTTP010000286.1:0-38812 GCA_034437835.1 Anaerolineae bacterium
TTTTTCGGTGTGCTAATCAATTTGTTGAAAAATATCGAGACGAACTAATCGAGCTATTTGGTTAGTCTTGCGGTTTTAATCAAAATCACATAGATACATGGTAACTACTCAGCCCCTATTTGAGGGGAAAATGGGGTTTTGACCTTTACTCAGCCCAATCATCTGAGGGAAGAAATGATGGCTGAGTAGTTACGATAATTCACTCATTATCATGGTGAAGAACTTGCCCTCTGGGCGGCTTGCTGTTCGCGCAGATTGGCACGCGCCCAACGGGATACAAAGTCGGCGGGGGTCATAGATTTATCTCATCAAAAAGTTATGCTAAGGGTGGCGATAATATCCCTGAAATTAGGATTTCGCCACTACTTACCGCACCGCCGCCCGCAATAGCTGGATGAACCATGCCCGGTCAACCTGAGTCACCACCCGCATATTGGGAATCGCCTTGTGCAGACGGCGCTCAACCACGGTCATCCCACGGGTGAGCGTCCCCTCCAATTCGACCTCAACCTGCATCGGCTCAGATTTAGCGAGTGTGGGCGAGAGCGCCACCGCCATCGCCAACGGGTCGGGCATACAGGCGGCGGGATAGCCATAATCACGCAACCAATACGCGATCACCGGCTTCTGGATGTCGATGGCGAACTGTGCCAGCGGCGTCCCAATAGCGCGAATCGACTCGCAATCGTCATAGGTCAACATCCCATATTTTG
Organism: Anaerolineae bacterium; assembly: GCA_034437835.1. Lineage (GTDB taxonomy): Bacteria > Chloroflexota > Anaerolineae > Aggregatilineales > Phototrophicaceae > Flexicrinis. Next base: position 714 of record DAOTTP010000286.1, read on the forward strand.
TGCTGACATCCCACCCGACCAACTCGATTGGTAGGCCGGATTTAAATACGATGTCCGCCGCTTCTGGGTCGGCATAGATATTGTATTCGGCGGTCAGAGTCGTATTGCCGATGCCGTCTGGTGCGCCACCCATCACGACCACGCGGGGGATATGCGCGACGATGCCGGGGTCTTGTTGCAACGCAATCGCCAGATTGGTCAGCGGCCCCAGCGTGACGAGCGTGACCTCGCCCGGATAATTCCGCGCCGTCTGGATGATGACATCAGCGGCGTGACCGGGGGCGGGCGTCCGTCCGGTCAGCGGTAGGCCGATGTCGCCCAGACCGTCATGCCCGTGGACATACGCGGCGGCATGTTGATTGACGGCTGCCAGCGGTTTATCTGCACCCGCATAGACCGGCACGTTGCCGGATTTTCCGCACCGTTCGACCAGATATAGCGCGTTCTGGACGGTTTTATCGAGTCCGACATTGCCCGCCACCACGGTGATGGCCTCGACGGTGATGTGCGGGTGGGTCAACGCCATAATCAAGGCGACGGCATCGTCTGTGCCGGGGTCGGTGTCAATCAAAAAACGGCGCATAGGGGGAATCATCCTCAGTCAGTGATTTTTCATCGGATGATTATAGCCCACGGCGCGTAAACAGACCTTGCTATTGACAAATAATATCATTATGGTATTTACTAAAATAGAACATTGTTTAGAATTTATGTTCTGATAAAAGAGGTAACAAATGACTGATTTTTTCACTTTTAACCAAGAAAAAAGCATTGAAGCCGTGATATATCTGGCGAATCAGGCCAAAGACCCAACCAAGATGTCGGTTTTGAAGTTGCTGTATTTCGCGGACAAAACCAGCCTCGAAAAATATGGACGTTTCATCACCGGGGATTGGTACTCTGCGATGAAACACGGCCCCGTCGCATCGAATATCTATAATCTGATGAAACTTGACTTAGAAACATTGGACACTTTGGGCTTTCGGTTTGACGGGCATAAACTTATCCCCAACCGTGATGCAGAATTATCGAAATTTAGCCTGTCTGATATTGACTGTCTGGACAATATCATCGCCCTCTATGGACAACATCCGGCATGGGATTTGAGCAATCAAACCCACCAAGACCCCGCGTGGCATAAAAATTGGGCAAATCGGACGGGTGATAATACCAGCGTCCCTATCCCACTAGAGGACATCCTAGATACGTTTGATGAGGGCGAAGAACTTTTAGAATATCTGCGCGAAAACACGCATATTCGGCGCTAAGTTGTAGGCGGCCATCATGTATTTTTCACACAACATCACGGTTTGGAACGTTTACCTGTGTCCCGCCTGTAATCTCTCTGAGCCACCCAAGGACAAATGGGTTATTGTGGTCGGTATGTCAGGCAAAGATAAAATTTACGGATTTTTTATCAATACAGAAATCAACCCCTTTCTCCGCAACCGTGAGGAATTATTGAATATGCAGTTCCGATATTGCATAGTGACCATAAGTTTTTGAGCTATGATTCGTATGTGAATTGCTCGAAATTCTTGGAATTTTACGCCAGTGATTTACGCAACAAACAAAAAGAAATTTCACCTGACGCAAAGCAACGTATCCGTGATGCGGTATTGGCGTCACCTTTGTTCAGTGACGCCGAAAAAGCCCGTTTAGTACTATGATTTGACATCTAATTCAATCACACCATCCTAGTATGCAGGACGCCAGTGTTTGATATTGATGGCGGCGCGTTCGCGCACCTCAGCGATATGCTGCTCGCTCACCGGCTTCTCGAATGAACGAAAACCGGCCAGTTTGAAGCCGTGGCGGGTGGCAATCTCGCCGATTTCGTCCGCTTGCGCGACGCTGATGTCTTTGCCGATGGTGTAATCCTCATACCGGCCTTCTAGCGCCAGCGCGATGGTCTCAGCCATGCACGCATAGGCTTTGCCGGGGGGGAATCCAAAATTGAAGCCGAAATCCACCGGCCCCGGCACTTCAACCATCCCGCCCTCAATCACCAGCACGTCGTCGCGTTGGGCGGCGACCAATTTGCTCACATCACGCGGGCGGGCGACATCGCAGACCACCGCCCCCGGCTTGAGATGTTGCGGCTCGATAATCTCATGCACGGCGCTGGTGACGGTCAACACGAGGTCGGCGGCATAAATCGAATTAATCCGCGTGCTGATGCTGACTTTCGCCCGCCCCTTACAGCGTTCTTTGACCGCGTGTAGTGCGTCCTCACGCCGCCCGACCAGAATCAACTCGCCCGCATCCCGCGCCAGAATCTCTGCACAAGTTTTGCCGATTGCGCCGGTAGCGCCGACTACCGCGACGGTGGCATTATGCAGCGGCTTGCCCATCATCTCGCCCGCCTCGCGTAGCGCTTGGACGGCTACCGTAATCGTATAGCTGTCGCCCGTGGTGACGGGCAGTTTCAGGCGCTGAGCGACGGTGATTCCGCCATCGCCGACCACCGAGGTGAACGCGCCAAGCCCCAGAATCCGCGCCCCTAAACCCTCGGCTTTGAGTCCGGCGGCGACGATTTTGCGGTAGACCTCCTCCGGCGGGAGGCTAATCATGGTCGGCGGGGTATAAGGGACGCTAATCAGCCAGCCGCGCACCGTCCGCCCGGTGGAGGCAGAGGTGATTCCGGTCACTTCACTGAGATAGACCGGCGGCCAGAATCGCGAGAAGAAGCTAATCTGCCCTTCGCTCAGGACTCTGCCGAGGAAGGGGTATTTGCGCTGGACATCGCGCTTAATGTCGATGGGGTGGATGATAAACGCGAACGTATCTTCGTCGGCTTGGGGGGTGGGGGTCATGGGATGTGGGGTATCCTGCTGCGCCACGCTATTTCAAAATTGTATCATAGGCTCAGATATGAAAAAGCTGAATCACCCCACGGGATATGACCGACGTTCACCCACCCGTTGGCGGATGCGCTATTGTCGAGAGGGGCGTAATCCGATAGCATCACAAGCAAGAGTTTTCCTACCCAGAATTAAGGACGCGGCATTTTATGATTCATGCCCTCATCACCGGCGGCGCAGGTTTCATCGGCAGTCATTTGGCCGATAAGTTGCTCAAGGCCGGTCAGCGCGTCACGATTATTGACGACCTCAGCACCGGGCGCTTAGAAAATATCGCCCACTTGAAAGCCAACCCCAATTTCAAATTCGCCATCGAGGACATCCGCAACATCACCGTCTTAGACCGGCTGGTGAGCGAGTGCGACATCATCTATCACCTCGCGGCGGCGGTGGGCGTGCAGAAAATCATCAGCCAACCGATTCAGACGATTGAAGTCAATATCGGCGGGAGCGAGGTCATCCTCAAGACGGCGGCACGCTACCGTAAGAAGGTCTTAATCGCTTCAACCTCAGAGGTCTATGGCAAGGGCGTCAAGTTCCCATTTGAGGAAGACGACGATAGCCTGCTTGGGCCGACCAGCCGCAGCCGGTGGAGCTATGCCGCCAGCAAAGCGATTGACGAATTTTTGTCGTTGGCCTATCACAAAGAGGTCGGGCTGCCGGTGGTAGTATTCCGACTGTTCAACACCGTCGGGCCGCGCCAGAGTGGTCAATATGGCATGGTTTTGCCGCGATTCGTCCGGTGGGCGCTGCGGAATCAGCCGATTCAGGTGTATGGTGATGGAGGGCAGCAGCGTTGCTTCGGCAACGTGTTCGATGTGATTGAGGCTATCCACCGCCTGAGCGATGCTGAGGGCGCGGATGGTCAAGTCGTTAACATCGGCAGCGATGAGGAAATCAGCATCTTAGAACTGGCCGAGCGCATTCGTGACCGCGCCGACAGCGCCAGCGAGGTCAAGCTCATCCCGTATGACCAAGCCTATGAGCCGGGGTTTGAAGATTTCCGGCGCAGAGTGCCAAGTTTGGATAAAATTAACCGTATGACCGGATGGCGTCCCAGCACTACGCTGGACACCACCATCGACCAGATTATCGCTTACGAGAAGGAGCAGATGTAACATGGCTGAAGTTACCCGTAAAGAGGTTATCCAACTCATCAACAGTTCAGACCGCCCGCGCTTGGCTGGGGTTGACCTGAGCCAAATTGACCTAAACCGCCTCGACTTTGAAAATGCCAACCTGCGCGGCGCAAATATCCGCGTCACCAACCTACGCGAGGCCATCCTCCGCACGACCAATATGACCGGCGTCGTGGCGACAGGCGCGAATTTACAATATGCCGACTTGAACGCAGCCGTCGCAGTTTCGGCGGACTTCACTGTGGCGCAGCTACAGGGCGCACGCCTGACCGGGACAGACCTTAGCAACGCCAATGTCAGCGGCGCGAACCTGCAAGGCGCGAGTCTGAAAGGCGCGACGGTACAAGGTCTGCGGTTTGACGCGGGGACGACATGGCCGGACGGCAAAAAAGGGACAGGCGTCAACCCCGTGAGCTATACGCTTTAAGAGCAGTGATGAGTTTTAAGTGATGAGTGATGAGCAAAGTGCGGAGTATCAGCGGATGACCTTGCTTTACAATTCCCCATTATTTCAAGACTCATCCCTTTTTGTTCGGTGTTTCGTTTTTAACGCATCACGCATCACTCATCACTCAAAACGATGTCTTTAATCCCATCCTATGGCCGCGACCTGACCGACCCCGTAGCGCTGACGTTCAATTTCGCTGGGGTATTGCCGGGTCGCGCCGCCAGCCCACATACCGCCCGCGCCTATTATCGCTGGGTCGATACCTTTTTGGTCGATATGGTCGGCGTCAAACCGACCCGTGGCGACGCCCGCGCCTTGCGGATGCAAAGCCTCCCGGTTGAAGCGCTAAAAACCTTGTTGACTCCGGCCATGTTGCGGGCGTGGCTAGGGAAATTGATGGGGCGTAATCACGGTAAGCAAGGCATCACGCAAGCCCACGCGGCGCTGGTCACGTTGGCTGATTTGTTCGCGGAGGCCGGATGGATGCCGGAGACGGTTTCGGCGGCGATGGCGCGGGTACGCGGCCCAAAAGCTGAGGACGGTCAGCGGCAAGGGCGGTGGTTATCGTTGCGTGAAATCCGCCTACTGATGACGGCTGCGGGCGAAATCGCAAATTCGCCAGAGCAAACGGCGCGTAATCTATTGGCGATTACGATGCTGTCTACGATGGCGCTACGGCGCGAGGAACTTTGTTCGGCGCGGTGGGGCGATTTGAGCAAGCAAGATGAACGCGTCGTGCTGAGGGTTCACGGCAAGGGGCGCAAGGTCGCGCCGGTAGATGTCCCGCCGCAAGTGTTGCGCTTGATTGAGCCGTGGCGGAAATTGTGCATCCCGAACACACAAGGCGCATTCCAAGACTCGCCGCTGATTCGGCGTATCTGGAAGGGCGGGAAGGTCAGCAAAGGCGGCATGACCACCGAAGGCGTGTTGCTGCTGGTGAATGACGCCTCAAAGAAGGCTGGGATTGGGCATGTCGCGCCCCACGACTTGCGCCGTTCGGTGGCCGGTGCGCTGCATGAATCCGGCGTCCCGATTGAGAAAATTAGCCGCCTACTGCGCCACAGCAACATCACGACCACCGAACGCTATCTGAATAGGCTGCCCCAAAAGAACGAGGGTGCGCTCTTGATGGGCAACCTGTTAGACAGCGACCCCGACGACCTGTGGGGGTGAATGAAGCCGCTTATTTGTTAGCCAAATATTCTGGCACGGGGATTCCGTCGTTGAGTTTAGGGTCTGGGATGAGGTCAAGCGCCTGTTGACGCAACGGCAAAACACCCGCCCAAATCGGCAAGGCGTAATCTTCCTCATCATCCGAGGGCGGCCCAACGCGGATTTTAGCCGAAGCGCTCTCGATGGAAATAGCGACAACCGTGGTCGCATTGAGTTCTTTAGGGGTTGGCTTACGCGCATCATCCCAACGCCCCGCCGCGAGGTGATTGGTCAGCACCTCTAGCGCACGCAATTTGGCTTGCTCATCCTCCACCACCATGCCGCATCCAAAAATCATAGCCGAGCGATAATTCATCGAACTATGGAAAACCGAACGCGCCAACACCAACCCGTCTAACAACGTGATGGTGATACAGACCGGATGACCTTCTTCGATATGTTTTAGCAATCGGCTGGCCTTCGCTCCGTGCAGATATAGCGTATCCCCCTCGCGGGCATGAATGGTCGGGATAACATACGGTTGTCCGTCTATAGAAAACCCGACATGGCAGATTTTGGCCTCATCAATGATGGGGTAAATCGTCGCTGTGTCATATTGACCCCGTTCAGCAATGCGGCGGACGTGGTTTAGCGGTGTTTTTGGAAAATCGGTCATCAAGTTCCCCTAAGAGCGTGTTCACGCCTACGATAAAATCAACAATAGAGGGGGTTAAGCTCTATCACAACAGACCATTAGCACCATAGAAAATCACTATTGTGACAAATGTCACAATCCATCTCGCTACTCGTCATAGGCTTATCTCGTTTGTGCGACGTAAGCAGCGAATGATGGTAAAATAACCGTGCGGGTTGACCGATTACGGTCAGCGCCTACCTTTTAACTTATCACCGGAATAATCGTCCCATGCCAGATACTTTAACCGGCCTTGTCGAGCGCATCACCTACCGCAATGAGGACAACGGCTATACCGTCCTCAAGCTGAAGCCCGATAAGCGCGTCCGCGATGCCGAGGCCAAAGACGGCACGGTGACGGTCATCGGTAGTATGCCGGAACTCGCGCCGGGTGAATCCTTAGAGATGACCGGCACATGGATTGAAGACAGCAAATATGGCCGCCAATTCCGCGCCGAGACCATCACGCCCGTGCAGCCGGACTCGCTAGACGGCATTCGGCGCTATTTGTCCAGCGGAATCGTCTCCGGCATCGGTGAAGCTACCGCCGATAGAATCGTCAAGCATTTTGGGCGCGAGACGCTGGACATCCTCAACCGCCAGCCGACCAAACTTTTAGAAATCCCCGGCATGAAGCCTCAATTGGCCGAAAAACTGGTTAAGGCGTGGGAGGAAAACGTCGGCACGCGCCAGACCTATATTTTCTTGCAAAATTATGGCGTCAGCCCCAAGATGGCGAAGCGCATCCACGACCACTACGGCGGCGAGTCGATTGGCACGGTGCAAAAGAATCCGTACACATTGGCCGATGAGGTATTCGGAATCGGATTCCTCAAAGCCGACCAAGTGGCGCGCAATATGGGTTTTGGCGTCGAGTCGGCGGAGCGTATCAGGGCGGGGCTGAACTATACGCTGAATCAACTCGCCAACGACGGCAACACTTGTTATCCGCGTGCGCTCTTGCTCAAGGCCGCCCAAGAATTGCTCGGCCTGAGTGAATTTCACCAGCCGCAAATTGAGAATGCGCTTGAGGCGCAAATCCGTTTTGGCGACCTCGAAACCGATGTCTTAAAGATGGACGGGGTGGATACCGAATTGGTCTATCTGCCGGTCTATATCGGGGCGGAACGCGGCATCACCCGCCGACTCAAGCTGATGCGGCTGACGCGCTCCAAAATCCAAAAAGACCACGAGAAAACCGATTGGCCGAAACTGCTGGAAAAACTCACGCAGCGCGATAAAGTCGGGCTGACCGACCAGCAAAAAGGCGCGGTACAAGCGGCCATCACCGAAAAACTCTCCGTCCTGACCGGCGGCCCCGGCACGGGCAAGACCACCACCCTCAAGATGGTGATTGGGGCGCTGAAAGAGGGCGGCAAATACAAGGTTTCGCTGTGTTCCCCCACCGGACGCGCCGCCAAACGCCTTGCGGAAGCAACCGGCGAAGAAGCCTCGACCATCCACAGGTTGCTGGGATTCATGGCTGAGGGCGGTTTCGGGATGGATGAAGACTCGCCACTGAAAACCGACATCATCATCGTTGATGAATCCTCAATGCTTGACGTGCAATTGTTCTCCTCTTTGCTCAAAGCATTGCCGCAAGAGGCACATCTGATGCTGGTCGGGGACATCGACCAATTGCCCAGCGTCGGGGCGGGCAACGTCCTGCGCGATGTGATTAACAGCGGCATGGCCTTCGTCACCCGCCTGCAAACCATCTTCCGGCAAGATGAGGGCAGCCATATCACGCTGATTGCTCACCAAATCAATCAGGGCGAGATGCCCGCGCTGCAAAATCAGTCTAAAGACGTGTTCTTCTTCAGCATTGATGAAGGCGACATGGCGCACGCCGCCGATTTGGTGGTCGAAATCGTCACCAAGCGCATCCCGTCCCGTTTCGGAGAGGATGCCAGCCGCGATGTCCAAGTGCTTGCGCCAATGTACCGAGGGCCGGTGGGCGTTGATGCGCTGAATATCGCCTTGCAGAAGGCGCTCAATCCGCTTGGATTCCAGCGCCCTCACAAGAAAATCGGTGATCGCTTGTTCCTCATCAACGATAAGGTGATGCAGACTCGCAACAATTATGACCTTGATGTCTATAACGGAGACATCGGGCGCATCACCCATATTGATACCGTCGAGAACGTGCTAGAAGTCGATTATGAGGGGCGGATGGTGTTCTATGAGCGCGAACACACCGAAGACCTCGTATTGGCCTACTGCATCAGCACACACAAGAGTCAGGGGTCAGAATACCCCATCGTCGTGATGCCCGTCGTCACCCAACATTACATGATGCTCCAGCGCAACTTGCTGTATACCGCCATCACCCGCGCCAAGAAAGCCGTCGTATTGGTCGGGGATCGGCAGCGAAAGGCGGTGCGAATCGCCGTCAGTAACAACAAAGTCACCGAGCGTTATTCGGGATTGCTCACACGCCTACAGGAGGCGCTTCAATCATGAGTCAACCAGTCACTGTCATTGTTCACCGTAAGATTAAGCCGGGTCAAGCCGCCGCTGCTGAGGAATGGATGCACGGCGTCAGCGATGTGTTGGGGAACTTCCCCGGCGCATTGGGCGTTGAGGTCATCCGCCCACATCCCGGCAGCCCAGAATACACTTATATCTACCGATTTGTCGATTATGACCGTCTAAACGCTTGGCACGAGTCCGAAGAACGACAAGAATGGCTACACCGTAGTCAGTCGTTCATGGCCGAGCCGCCGCAATATGAGGAAATCACCGGCCTCGAATATTGGTTTACGCCCCCCGCCGGAAGTTCAGCGGCGCACCCCGCGCCCAAGCGTTGGCGTCAATTGATTGTGAGTTGGGTTGGGCTTGCGCCGCTATCCTATCTGCTGTCACTCACCACGCTACCGTTTTTCCGGCAGGTATTCCCCGATATGCCGCTGATTCATAGCGTCCTCAACCTCGGTGTTCTGCTCTGGATCGCCAGTTATATCTGGATGCCGCGTGTGACTCGTCTCGCGCAAGGCTTCTTGTACGTGAAGTGAACTTAACATAAGGGATACGACGCTTGTCGTGTCCCTTATCGTTTGCCGTTGACCGGACGATTTTTGGTCAACAATTCGGCCAGCGCACTAAAAGCCAAAAAGACCGTGATGGAATCGCCCGCGTTAACCACCTGATCCGTAGGTGGGTGGACATCGGCCTCGGTATCGCCGTCCTTCACCAGCAGCACAATATCGACATCATAACGGTCTTGGATGTTGCCGACGGTACGCCCGCAGAACTGCCCGCCCTCGACCACGGTCAGACGTGCCAGCACGTATGCCCGCCCCTTCACATGGATGGTCTGGGTGATGTCTGCGCCCACGGCTGCCCCCGCGAAAACCGGCGCGGACACCTCAGCGGAACTGACGATGCGCTCCACGCCCAAGAACTCGCGCAGTTGCTTAGCATACTGGTTATCCCATGTACGGGCGACGATTCGCACCTTGGGGTTGAGATCACGCGCACGCATGATGATCTCGAAATTCACCGCATCATCAGAGGTGGTCACGACCAACGATTGGGCGGTATCAAGGTTGGCGCGGGCGAGCGTATCGGCCATACGCCCATCGCCGTCGATGGTCACGACATTCATCTCCATCAAGGTTTTGGCTGTGGCCGGATCAAACCCCGTATTGACCGCAACTACCGGCGCTTGCAAGTCGATCAGCGAACGTACCACGCCGAGGCCGACATGCCCCATCCCAATCACAATCGTATGGTCTTTCATGGTCGATGCCACGGCCTCCTGCCATGCGGCTGCGCGTCCGCTACGGTCAAAAAATAATTGGATGAATGTGACGATCTGCCCCAAGACGAACAGCCCGACAAATGGCATGACATACCAAAACACCACCATCAGCGCCGGAGTCCCTACCGGCGGCGGCGCGGCCTGAAGCGTCATCATCTGCCCCATGTGATAGGGCAGGTCGATAATGGGGACGAATGCCTCCGGCGGGATGGTATAGACACTCTGCATCAGCCCGTATAACGCGCCCGCGCCTAGCGTGGTCATGAAAAACAAAAGTAGCGTGCCGCGAAATTCACGCAGCAGACAACGAGTATCGCGGATACTGGCGCGGAGTCGCTGACCGGGGCTGAGGTGTTGGTGCGAGATGGCGGCCACGGGCGACCTACCGTTCGAATTCTGTGAACGTGACCTTGAACAGGCGCGGCCACTTCTTGCCGGTGATATAGAACACTTCCGCCTCTGGGTCATAGGCGATACCGTTTAGCACCGCGCCGCCCGCCAACCCCGCGACTTCTTCCGCACTGAGTAAATTGCGGGCATCAACCAGCCCGTCGATTTCGCCAGTAGACGGTTCGATGCGGACGATCACATCGGTCTGCCAGATGTTGCCCCAGACCTTGCCGTCTACACACTCCAACTCGTTTAGGTTGGGGACGAGTTCGCCTTGAAAGGTCAGCGGGACTTGGCTCAACAGTTCAAATGTCTGTGGGTCACGGGTATAGAGGTTGGGCGTGCCGTCGCTCATATAAAGGACTTCGCCGTCATAACACAGCCCCCAGCCGTCGGTGTCGTACTCAAACGTCCCGACTTGTTCGAAGGTTTCGGCGTCATAAACGAACGCGATATGCTCTTGCCATGTGATTTGAATCAGCTTGTCATCAACCAGCGTCAACCCCTCAGCGAAAAACTCCGGCGCGAGATCAACCTGACGCAAGACTTCGCCAGTGATGGGGTCAACCTCACGCAGGTCGGATTCGCCATATAAGCCAGCGCTCTCATAGAAGGTTTCGCCGTTCCAGACCAATCCTTGTATGAAACTGTCGGCGTCGTGCGGATAGGACTCGATGACTTCTGGGATGAACAATTGCGGGTCAGGCATCGGGGTAGGAGTCACGGCAATAGCGGGAGGGGTCGCGGTGTGAGTCGGGGGGAGCGTCGGCGTGAGGGCGATATCGGGCGAGTCGCCCATCGCCAGCGCAGTAGCCGAGGCCACCAGCATCGCCATACAGAGGATGATAACCGAGCGCAGTCGCATGGTTGTTTCCTTTTGGGTGAGGTGAGCTTAATCTATCGCCCCCATCATAGTCCCAAACCCCGCTACGTGACAGGGATTCAGGCAGGCCAATACACTTGAAATCATTGGAGTCTCGGCCATCCTTTTACGGGTTATAATGGTGGAAAAGGGAAGGGGTGAATTATTATGGCGCAAATCACGGTCTCAGATGAAATCGCAGCGCGTATCAACGCACTAGCCAAACGCGAAAACAGCAACATCGAGGATATGCTCTCGGAGTTTCTGAAAATGTATCACGTCCCCACAAAAAGCCAACTTGAGCCTTTGCAGGATTTTATTGGGATGATTGATGTTGATATTTCTGATGCCTCTGCTACTGTAAAGAATCGGTACTTCCGCCCGTCCCATCCCGATTATCTCGAACTTCTCCCCTAAAACACAGGATTTTTCACACATATGACCCATCGTACATTCTACATTGTCCGGCACGGTGAAACCGACTGGAACGCGACAGGGCGCTGGCAAGGCCAAACTGACATCCCCCTCAATGACCTCGGTCAACGCCAAGCCACGGCGCTGGGCGAATATATGCGGACGCTGCCGATTGATCGCGCTATATCATCCGACCTCAGCCGCGCTTACCAGACCGCACAATTCGCCACTGTCGGTCACACCCTGACGATTGAATCCGACCCGCGCTGGCGTGAGTTCAATGCCGGACAATTGGAAGGCAAGACGTGGCAGGAGATGAACATCCAATACCCAGAAGTCATAGAGGGGATGCACGCCGATTGGTACGGCCAAATCTTCCCCGGCGGCGAATCGCGCCTTCAATTGCAAGTGCGGGCGGCGGCGGCTTTTGCAGAGTTGCTGGCGGATGGGCGCGGCGGCCATGTCGCCATTTTCACCCACGGGACGACGGTGCGCGTGCTGTTGGCGCACCTATTCCCAGAGATGTTCTCCACCCCCAACAGTCACCCGTCCATACCGAATACCGCGCTCACCATCGTCCAAACAAAAGGCGACCACCTGTCGCTGGTGGCCGCCCCACATACCCCACACTTGTAGGGACGGTATTCTTGCCGTCCGTTTTCAGAACCGGCGGATGCCCAGAAGGGCGTCCCTACACCGGGGGATTTGTCCAATCATGCGCCTTATGCGTCATACGGCGCGAGGACGCCATACGCCCCGTCACGGCGGCGGTAGAGGACATTGACCTTCCCGGTAATCATGTCGCGGAACAAGAAGAAGGTGTGACCGAGCAACTCCATCTGCTCAATCGCCTCGCGCTCATTCATCGCCATGATGGGGACTTGCTTGCGCTTGACGATTTCCGGGTTGACGTATTCCTCATCGGCGTCTGTCCCCAACATTTCCTCAGAGGCCGCCAACTCTTCTGGGCTGACGACATACACATCGCGCAGGGCGCGGCGATTGGTGGCCTCGCGTTTGCCCTTAAAGCGCTGGATGCGGCTGTACATCTTGTCCAGCGCGGCTGCGATGGCGCTTTCTAGCGTATCTTTGCTGAAACCATTAGCGCGCTCCTCAGTGCGGAGCAATGCCCCGCGTGCATGGATGACCGTCACTTGAGCGATGATGTGGTCTTCGCCTCGGTTGGTCTGATGGTTCAAGTCAAGCCGGACTTCGCGTATGTTTGGCAGGTATCGCTGAAGTGCCTCTAGCTTTTTGGTCGCGTATTCCTCCGTGAACTCCTGTAGTTTGAAGTTCTGGGTCTGAATCGAGACTTCCATGGCTGACTCCTTACAATGGAATATTGAGATAAAATTGCCGCGAAATCGTTCTGGCCTTTTTATGGCTGGGCTGTGCTGGCGACCACCGCCCCGTAGATGGCAGTAGGAGCCACCTGGTGCAGTGCAGCCGCACACCCAGACAGCGTAGCCCCTGTCGTCATGACATCATCGACCAGCAGTACGCGCTGACCGATAGGGGCGGATCGCACAGTGAAAGCACCCTCTAAGTTGACGTGGCGGGCTTCGGCATCAAGGCCGACCTGCGCCACGGTCTCGCGCTGACGAATCAGGCCGTCGGCCAGCAACGGGACGCCGAAAGCCGACGCCACTCGCGCCCCAATCAAGGCCGCCTGATTGTAACCGCGCTCGTTCTGACGTGAGGGATGTAGCGGGACGGGGATGACGACATCGAATTGCCAGCCCGCCAACTTGAGGGCGTGCGTCAACCGGTCTCCCAGCGGGGCGGCCAGCGCCCGTATCTCTTGGTATTTGAGGGCGCGGATGGCGTCGCGCAACAGGGTTTCATACGCGCCGCTGCCGACCACCATATCAACTTCTGGGGCGGTGCGGAGGGTGAGCGAGGTGGGGAGGTCGTGTAAAAGGGAATGACATTCAGAACACCATGCGCCGCGCTGCTTGCCGCAATGGGCGCACCGGGCGCGGAACAGGCTGCCCAGTAATCCACCGGCAAAACGCAAAGGGGCGTCCTCTTCACGAGTCGCCCCTGCTGCGGTTACAGTGCGCGCAGGGGTTGTGATATCTCGGCCAAGAGTGGTCACAATTCACCTCCGCGTGTATTGATTAAACTATTTAAAGCTTACACCATAACTGATATTCGGTATCATGAGGTTATTTCACGTCAGCGAAATAACCTCAATGGTTTATAGATTAAAGGTGTTCTTGACCTTGATGATGGCTGGCCCCAAAAGCACGATCCAAATCGACGGGAAAATCAGCAAAACCATCGGGATCATGATTTTTACCGGCGCTTGTTGGGCTTTCTCTTGGGCGCGTTGGCGGCGCTTAATCCGCATCTGGTCAGACTGCACGCGCAGAATGCGCCCCATGCTCACGCCCAGTTGGTCGGCTTGGATGACGGCGGCGGTGAAGGCGTTAACATCTGCCACGTCGATACGATCCGCCATATCGCGTAGCGCATCGCGGCGCGGTTTGCCGAGTTGGATTTCCTTCAGCACGCGGCCAAAGGCCAGCGCGAGGTCGTTATCCCACTTCTCATACACCTTACCGAGCGCTTGATCGAAGCCCAGACCGGCCTCAACGCAGATGACCAATAGGTCGAGCGCGTCGGGGAGGGCGCGTAGGAAGGCCTCTTGGCGTTTGCGAATCTTACCCTTAAGCGTGCTGACCGGCTGCATGTAGCCCAGATAGGTCAAGCCGGCGGTATAGAGCAGGGCATTGGTCGGCGTCGGGTCGGTGATTTTCATGACGAAGAAGGCGAAAATCGCTGCGACGAAGGCCACAATCGTATAGATGATGCGGGTTAGCACAAAAACGCCCGGCTCTTGCGTGCTAGTGGCTTGTTCGAGCAGTTTACGCGCTTGGTCAAGCTGTTGCTGAGGGGTAAAGCGGGCGATCAGGTTGCCAATCCAACGCAAGACGGGGACGCCGATACGGTCTTTGAAGGACAGCGAGAGTTCGATTTTCTCCAGCGAGTCTGGGATGTCCTCAGAGGCGTAACGCGCCAGACGTTCTTGCAGCGGGTCATTGCCTTGGTCGTCACGGGTGGCATTATAGGCGAAAATCGCCGCAATAATCACCACGGCGGCGATGACGATGATTGTGATGAATGTTGTATCCATGTGTGCAGCCTCAAAACGCTTTTAGATGTCGATGTCTACAATCTTCATGATGACGGCATACCCAGCCCCAATCATCGTTAAACCAATGCCAACCATCGGCCAGCCACAGTTACGATCTTCAAACATCGTGTTAATGTAGGTCGGGTTAGCAACACGTAGGTATAACGCGAGGCCAATCGGTAGGACGCTGATGATTTTTCCCGTCAGACGCCCTTGCGAGGTCAAGACGCCGATTTCACCCTTGAGCTTGATGCGCTCACGGACGGTGGTCGCCAAGATTTCGAGGATTTCCGCCAAGCCGCCGCCGACCTCACGCTGGATGTTGACTGCCGTGACCACGAGGTCAAAGTCTTGCGACTCAACGCGCTCAAGCATGTGTCCCAATGCTTCCGGCATAGCGATACCCAGTTGAAGTTCCTGCACGACGCGCTTGAACTCGGTCTTGCTGGGTTCCGCCGCGTCACGACCAATCGCTTCCATCGCTTGTGCCACACTATAGCCAGAACGCATGGCGTTGACCCATAGGCCGAGGATGTCAGGAAGTTGCTGCTCAAACTTCTTGAGGCGACTGGAAATGCGATTGCTGACGACCATGCGGGGGACGAAAAATCCGAGTAGGCCAGCGATGCTGGACATGATGATGTCGCCCTTGAAGATAATGATGAACCCCGCCGCGAATACCGCCGCCATAGCGACGAAGTGCAGCCCCAAAAACTCACCTACCGTCAGTTTGAGGTCGGCACGCGCCAATTGGGTGCGCCATTTCTTACCAAAGCCGCCGCCTTCAAGCCGTTTATCAAGGCGGCGAATCAGTTCATTTTGTTCACGGCGCTTTTTGCGGCCTTCCCCCTCTGTCTCTTGCACAGAGATAGGTTCAAGCTGGCGCTCGTTTAGCGTGCCGAGGCGTGCATCTACCAACGCCTGTTGACGGCGTGAACTGCTCAGGCCGATTATCAGTACACCGACGGCCAACACGATGGAGCCAATCAGGATTACGACGCTGATATCCATAAAATAAGCTACTCCCCACTACTTTGTGTTTTTGTATTGTAACCCGATTTACGCGGATGCAACAACACGACTTCACACAGTCCTGCCGGTATCCGATAGTCTATAGGTACGGGATGACGGGGAGATTTGGATGCGAATCGTTTGTACGAAAACCAATACTAGGCAAAAATTACTCCTCATCCAACTCTGGGGGAGTCCAACCCGGCCAGAAGATTCGCCGGAACGTCTTATAGACCGGGGTATTGCGAAGCCATGCTGTCTGGTTATAGAGCGCCCCGTAACGGCGGCTGCGTTCACGCATGGCCTCCAAATCGCGCTGAAAGGCGGGCGGCTGGTCTTTGAGTTCCGCCTCGAATCGCGCCCGCGCCCATGTATACATTTCGATTTCCGGCATAGCGGCCTGTTCGACAAATTTGAGCGACTCCGCAGAGATTTTGCTCCGTTGCGATTTGTCTGGCGCGACATTCCGCGCCGCGTAAGTCACCTCACCCCAGCCGAAAGCCTTCGCCATCATCAACAGCGATTCATCGAAATATTCCTGAAACCCAACCACGGGGAACGATTCTAGGCGTTGTTTGGCGAGGTCTACCGCATTATCGGGCAACGGATTTTGTGAGACTTCCCAGATGGTCGTGCCGCCGATGATTTTGGAGATTTGCGAACGCGGCATCATCGGGGTTTTCTCGATTTCCACCTCGATAGGGCGGTCTTTTTTGTGCTTGCCTTCGCGCTCTGCCCGCCGGAAGTTATAAAAATATTGGCTGATAATCCGGTCTATCGGGTGGCGCAGCATGGTGAAATAGGTAGCCGGACGCGGCAAATGCGCGTGAATCCCATAATAGGTCAGGCCGCGCACCAAACGCAATTTAGCGCGTACCGATTCCGGCTGCGCGATGAGTTGGTCATTCTCTTTGAAAATGTGAATCGCGTATAGTTCATCACGCTTCACCTGTTTATCCATCACTGGGCCGAGCGTAGACCCCGCCGTTTTACCCAGATGCAGAAAAATCAGCACCCCATCGTCATGCGGCCATGTCGCCATACGCACCTATCCCTCAAACTCGCCGATAAATTCGATTTCGGTCTCTAGTTGTACGCCGAATCGCGCTAAGACCTCGGCCTGAACCTGCCGAACCAGCCGGTGATAATCCCCCGCCGACCCCGCCGCATCATCGTTGACGATGAAGTTGGCGTGTTTATCAGACACCGCCGCAGACCCAACCCGCAGACCTTTCAGCCCAGCGGATTCGATGAGCCGACCAGCATAATCCCCCAGCGGATTTTTGAACACACTGCCCAGACTCGCCCCGACGGGCTGAGTCCGTTTGCGGTAGGCGTTGTACTCGTCCATTCGGGCTTGAATCGCGGCGGGGTCATCCGACTCAAACCGTAGCGTCGCGCTCAGGACGACGAAACGCCGGTCAGCGCGGGATTTCAGCGCCGAGTGGCGATAATCATACTCTAAATCGACATGGGCATAGACCCGCACGCCGTCTGGCTCTAAGACGCGCACATCGACCACGCACGCGGCGGTATCCCCGCCATGTGCGCCCGCATTGTTGATGACCGCCCCGCCCAGCGTCCCCGGCACGGCCACCGCCCACTCAAACCCTTTGAGGCTGAGGCTCTGGCATTTACGGCTGATGGCGGTCAACGATGTGCCAGCCGTGACATACAACCCAGACTCCCCCTCGCCCCTTGTGCGCGAAGCCGCCGAAGGCTGAGAGGGGGGTGGGGGGTGAGGGGTTATCTCGCTGAGTCGGTTGATGACGACCAATCCGCGCACGCCAGAATCAGCCACCAAGATATTCGCTCCGCCGCCGATGACTCGCACCGGCAAACCATCTGACCACGCGGCCTGAACCACCCGGCATAATTCGGATTCGTCGCTTTTGGCGATATACAGCCAATCTGCTGCCCCGCCCAACCGTGCGGCGGTATATTTGCCCAACGGCGCATCTTTTTGGAGGGCGTCGCCTAATGCCAGTTCTGAAAGGCTCATGCGTCCGCCAACAATCCCGCGCTGACGGCGGTAGCATCCCCGGCGCTGAACACAACCACCACCGACTTCCCCTTCACACGCTTTTTGAGGGCGCTGATGGTGGACGGGATGTCGCCAGTATAGTGCGCGTTGGGGTGATGTGAGGCGACTTGGGCGGCGGC
This sequence comes from Anaerolineae bacterium, assembly GCA_034437835.1. Taxonomy (GTDB): domain Bacteria; phylum Chloroflexota; class Anaerolineae; order Aggregatilineales; family Phototrophicaceae; genus Flexicrinis. The sequence goes on from DAOTTP010000286.1 coordinate 18,753, forward strand.
GATTTTGCCGCTGACCTCTGGGACGGGCTGCTCACGCGAGGCGTAAATATCCATGACCGCCACCCCGTCGGCAGCACTAAAACAGCGGACGTAATCGGGCATGAGCGCTAATGTCCGGCTGAAGGTGTGCGGCTGCCAGACCGCCCATAACGTATGGTCGGGATAGCGTTGGCGGGTGGCCTCTAGCGTCACGCGGATGGCTGAGGGGTGATGGCCGTAATCGTCCACCACAATCATCTTTTTGACTTCGCCCATCACCTGAAAGCGCCGCCCGGTGCTTTCAAACGATTCGAGCGCCTTAGCGGATGTCTTGAGGGGGACGCCGCATGACGCCGCCGCCAATGCCGCCGCCAGCGCATTGAGGGCGTTGTGCGCCCCCGGCACTTTCAGCTTAAACACGCACGCGCTCAAAGTGGCGCGGTCAATCACCTCAAAACAGGTCAGGCCGTCTGCGGTAGTCGTCAGATTATGGATGAACCAATCCGATTCGCGGCGGTCACGCCCATACAGCAGAGTCGTCAAGCCGTTCTCCCGCGTTGCACGGGCGAGGGCGCGGCTGTAGAGCGTGTCGGTGCTGGCGATGAGGACGCCGCCGGGTTGAATCTGACTGATGAAGGCGGTAAACGAGCGCACCATATCGTTTTCGGTGATGAAAAAATCTGGGTGATCCCACTCGATGCTGGTGATGACCGCCGTGTGCGGGGTCAGGCCGAGGTACATATCATCGTATTCGTCGGCCTCAATTACGAACGGCGAGTTATCCCCGCCGCCGCTGGCATTCGTGCCGGTGTTTTGCATCACCGACCCGACGATATAGCCGGGCTTCAGCCCCGCCTCGCGCAAGATATGGGTGGTCATGGCGGTGGTTGTGGTCTTGCCGTGCGTCCCCGCAATCCCAATCACCTTGTCATCGCCCAATAGCAACGGCAAAAAGTCGCGCCGTTTCATGACCGATAGGCCAGCCTCGTGAGCAGCGACGATTTCGGGGTTATCGGCTTTGGCCGCAGAGGTGATGAGCAGTAGGCTCGCCCCTGTGATGTTTTCGGCCTGATGACCGAGGAAAACCGTCGCGCCCAATTTCTCTAGCTGCTCGGTGACGGGATTCATGGCGCGGTCACTGCCGCTGACAGGGATACCCCGCTGCAACAGTACGCGGGCAATCGCCGATAAGCCCGTCCCCCCAATCCCGACCAGATGCACACGGGTTTCGGCGGTCAGCTTCTTAACCTGCTTTGGCACAATATACCCCCTCTACAGATGAAGACTGGCACAAAAATATAGGATGTCACATATCCGGGTTTGGTAGGACATAGGGTTGAAAATAATGCTTAATCAGAACGCAGACGCAGTACCAGCACGAACAGCGCAGCCACCAATAAGAAATCTGGGTTGCCTGCCGACAATCCCCCTGTGAATAAGACCGGCGGCAGCGACCACAGCGCTTGAACACTGGGGGAGTTGAGGCCGGGGGCGGTGATATAGGGCGCGAGGGGGTAGCCGTGGACATCCATCAAATACCAGAACGTCCCCATCATCAGCCAGCCGTTGACTCCGCCAAACAATGCCCCCAACCAACTCGACGACGAGTTCAGGCGGACGTAATAGCGCCCGTTTTCGGTGTCGATGAGTTGGCGTCCGCGATAGCCAAAATACCAGACAGCGGTGAAAAATCCAACGGTATGCAGGATGAACCAGACATAACTACTGATGCCCGTCAGAACCGTGAAGGCGCGGATGAGGGCGTCAAATTGGAGCAGCACATAGATATAAGCGATGGGGATGAACAGCACGCGCACCTCGGCACGCCAGCCGCGTAAGAATCCCAACAAGGCGCTCAACACCATCGCCAGCCACAGCACTGAGGACAGTTCAATCATCGCAAACACCCTCGAAAGCAGTGATGAGTGATGCGTGATGCGTGATGAGACGGTACATCAAGGAGTTTGTAGGGACACGGCACTGACGTGTCCGGGCATGAAATTTATGACAAGATAGGTTTGCCCATACATCGAAAATCATCTCGTCCCCCTTAAATCAGGATTAGGACGATGAGAAAGGCGATAATCACCATCAGCGTCAGCAGGGTATCAATGCCGCCTGGGGCGAGGATATTCAGGGGCAAGACGCCAATCAGGGCAAAACTGTCGCTGCCCGCTGGCGGGGCGCTCACATACGGCGCAAGCGGATAACCCGCCCGATCCATGAAATACCACAACGATCCCCAAATCAGGTAGCCGTTGACCAGCCCAAAGATGAACCCCATGATGCGGACTTGGAAGTCGTCATTCTGGCCGTCGCGGTCACGGTCACGGGCGCCGGGGCGGTTTTGGCCGCGCCGCACATCTTCCCCGACCAGCGCCCGCGTCTGATAGGCGAAAAACACGATGAGCGCGAAGATCGCCGATTGCAGCCAGAACAGTGATTGGCGATTGGTGATGTATTCCAGCGTCAAAGGTGCGCCGCCGGGTGGGTCGGCGTTGACCATCGAGCGCAGCATCGAATCGAAGTTGTAAATCGCGAACAGCGCCAGCACGATACCGGCTGTCGAGATGATTTCTTTGCTCCAACCGCGTGCGTAGCCGACCAAGCCGAATACCAGCACCAGCAGGAAGAACAGCAGGTTCAACTGCATCATGGGCGCGTCCCTCCTTCAGTAACCAGATAATCGGCGCGACTAACTTGTCGTAATAGCGTGACCAAATTGGCCGCCGCGTCGCCTTGTGCCAATGCTTTCGCCGCCGCTTGCATCGTCGCCAGCGTGTCCGGTGAGTTTAACAGCATGGCGATTTCGTCTGCCAGTTTATCCGACATTTGCTCATCGGGCAGCACAATCGCCGCCCCGCGTGAGGCCAGATAATCGGCGTTGACCTTCTGATAGCGCCATGCGTGCGGATACGGCACGAGGATGGATGGTAGCCCAAAATACGGCAATTCGCCCAACGTACTCGCCCCGCTGCGGCATACGCATAAATCGGCGGCGGCCATCGCCAAACCCATATCGTCATGCAGATAAGCGAACGGGTGATAACCGGGGGTGTTTTTGACCGCTTCGGCGCGGTCTGCATCCAATTCACCGGTGACATGAATAATTTGTACGTCGCCGCCCGCCAAGAGTTTCGGGAGGGCGTCAATCACGGCGATATTGATGCTGCGTGCGCCCCGGCTGCCGCCAAACACCAGTAGCGTCTTTTTGGCCGAGTCGAGTCCGAAATGCGCGATGCCGGCCTCGCGTGTGGATTCCATGACATTACGGCGCAACGGATAGCCGGTCACGACCATCTTACCAGACGGGATATATGGGGCGCTTTCCGCCGTGGTGACGGCCACGCGAGTCGCTAATCGGCGGGTGCTGCGGATGGTCAAGCCCGGCTCAATATCCGGCAGATAAACCACCACCGGCACGCGGCGCAACCATGCCACGACTGTGACCGGCACAGCCGCCCACCCGCCCGTGTTGACCACGACATCGGGTTTATGTGTGCTGAGGATGCCCCATGCCGTGACCATGCCGCGCAATAGCTTAAATAGGCTGCCTATCGCGGTCAAAAAACTGACGCCGTGCAATGGCCCCGCTTGTACCTCATGGTACGCGGCAAACCCAACCCCCGATTTTTCAATCATCGGGCGTTCCATGCCCCCCACCGTGCCAACGAATACGGCATAGGCGGCTGGGTCTTGGGCATAGAGTGACTCAGCGATGGCTAGCGCCGGGTAGACGTGTCCGCCCGTTCCCCCGGCTGCGATCAGGAGTCGCACGGGTCCCCCTTCGGTCTACGGCGTGTTCGCGCAAGATATTGGCGCGCTGCACGCTCAAAATTAAAGCTGTCCCAATCAAAACCGTCACCATCGATGAGCCGCCGAAACTGATGAACGGCAACGCAATCCCCGTGGGGGGGACAAGCCCCAACATAACCGCGATGTTCAACAGCGCCTTGCTGATAATCCAAATCGTCAGACCCGCCGCCAATAGCGCCCCAAACGGGTCACCCGCCCGCCGCGCAATCGTCAAACCGCGTGCGACGAACAAGACGAACAAGAGGACGACCACCGTCGCGCCGACGATGCCAAATTCTTCTCCGACGATGGCGAAAATCGAGTCTGTGTGCGGCGCGGGCAGCGCGTTATTGAACTTCTGTTGGCTCAACCCCAACCCAACCCCAAACAAACCACCATTGCTAAACGCGACATAGGCTTGGAACACATGATAGTCGGCGCGGGTGATATCGGTGAGCGACGCCAAAAACGGGCCGACGCGATTCTGAGCATACAACAGATTGCCGCTGAGGACTAACAAGACGCCCGCCAAAGCCGCAATCCCTGTCACCGTGCCAAGTTGTACGAGGTCTGCGCCGGCCAAGAAGAACATCGTGCCGCACACGACGAAAATGATGACCGCCGTCGAGATGTCCGGCTGCAAAATCACGAGGCCGCACACCAGACCAATCAGCACCGCGAACGGCAGCAGCCCATAGGTCAAACTGCGAATCCGGGCATTCTTGCTGGAGAGCCACGCCGCCATATAGATAATCATGGTCAATTCGGCCAACTCGCCCGGCTGGAAGCGCCCGCCAATCAGCGAACGACGGGCGTTGAACACATCATCGCCGAACAACAGCACCGCGATGAGCGTGCCAACCATGCCAATCAGAATCAACAGCGCCAGCCGCCGGAAGCGCCGATGGTCAACCAGTAGCGTGATGAAGGCCAGACCGAGGCCAATCCCGATGTTACGCGCCTGCTCCAAAACTTTGGTGGTGGCGTTGCCGCTGACGGCAAAACTCCAGTCAAAGGTCGTGCTATAGACCATAATCAGGCCGATGGCGATTAAGATGCCGACAATCACCAGCATCGGCTTGTCCATCGTCTGCCAGAAGGTCAGGGCGCGTTCGGTACTGCGCGGCGCATGAGTCTCTGACGAGGCTGTGCGCGATGGGCGCACCCCTTCATCAATGAACTGTGGGGCTTGGTCTGTCATATTGTCTTGTCCCCCTAAATACGCCCGAATATCTTAGGCGGGCGCTACGAATCACCGTGACCCTGTAGAGGTGGGGCTACGTCCCCGCCCGATTTGCCAAAACATCGAAATGCACCCTAACCCATAGTATAGCGGATACGGCGGGCTTTGCTTAGGATATGTGTTAACCTGCGGACAAACAGCCCTTCACCTTGCTGTGCGATACTTCCCTTAAAAGAATTGGCTGGAGAATTCGCCACATGGTCGAAACTGTTTTCATCTGCTACCGACGCAAAGATTGGGCGCTGGCGCAACTTATCGCCCGCGACCTCGAATCACAGCTTGAAGTATCCGCGCTGATGGATGACCGCAACATTGACGCCGACTCGGTTGAGCAACAGTTGCTTCCACAAGTCAAACAATCGGCGGCGGTGGTCATCGTCATCACCGCGCAGACCTTTGAAGACGAGCGCATCAAGCGCACCGATGACCGCGTGCGCCGTATCCTCAACGCCGCCTTAGCCGCCCGCCGCCCGGTATTCCCTGTGTATGTCGATGGCACGCGCCCGCGTTATAATTTGCCAGAGGACATCCGCCCGATTGCGTGGGCGGAGGGCGTCAATTTTTCCGCCACTTCCTATAGCACCGGCCTCGACAAATTATCCCACATGCTGGCGCTTCAAGTCGGCGTGCCGCGTCGCCAGCGCGAGGTCGCCTTAGCTGGGGTCGGGGCTGGGGTGGGGATGGATTCGGCGGCGAGTTTTAGCCTCAACGGGGCGCCTGTGTCCGCGCACGCGCACCATACGCTTCCGTTATTGGAATGGGTGAACATCCCAGCCGGACATCTGACCATGCACACCATCGTCGGGGCGTTCGATGTCCCAGCCTTCGCCATCTCGCGCTATCCGGTCACGCGGGAACAATTCCGTGCTTTCATCGACGATGCGGGCTATTCTGACAGTCGGTGGTGGGATGGCCTGATTTACCCGCGTGATGTGCAAGTCCCCAACACACAAAACCCTCACCATCCGATGGTCAGCCTGACATGGTTTGAATCCATCGCGTATTGTCGCTGGTTGAGCCATCATACCGGCCTTGACTTGATGCTACCTACCGAGGTGCAATGGCAATGGGCGTCACATGGGGAAGCGCGTACCTATTATCCGTGGGGCGATATTTTCGACCTGTCGCGCTGCAATATCAAAGAGAGTGGTGTGGGCGGGACGACTCCGGTCACGCGCTTTGACGGGGGAATCAGCCCGTTTGGGGTGCAAGATATGTCCGGCAACGTATGGGAGTGGACGCGCAGCGAATTTGACAGCCCAGATAAAGACGCGGCGCTACAAATCACCTCCCCGGCGTTGCGCGGCGGCTCGTTTGAGGAGCGTATGAAGCACGCCCGCACGACCTCACGGGCGCGGTATTATCCGCACCTGCACCGCCACGACCTCGGCTTCCGCATCACCAGCAGGACGTGGGTCAGCGAGTAAAATCGTCTCACCGACTTTGTTGGCGCCGTAATCGACTTATATAACAAATGATGCGAATCATCGGAAGATATCCGGTATTCATGGGCGGGTGCGCAAGCGTCGCCCCTACAAAATTTCTCGTGATGTGTGTTCAAAATCGCGTCATCGAATGTCTTGTAGGGGCGAGACTTGTCCGCCCGATGAATATTCAAACGGCCTCTTTAGAGATATAAAAGAGGGCGCAACGTTGCGCCCTCTTTTTTTGACTTTGATTCAGACTGCTGTTTATGGTGCGCGGAACGAGTCGGTCTCAGCGCTGACAGTCGGCGGGGCGACCACGGGCTGGATTTTCACCGCACGCCACACGCTGTTCTTCTTGCCGAGGACATTGGTATGTTTAGCCGTCACCCGCCACGTATACGCACCCTTCTTGAAGGCGGTCAGGTCAACTGTGGCGGTGCAGGTCGTGCCGTCGCAGATGTCTCCATCAAGGTAGGTCTGTTTGAACTTGATAATGCCAGCGTTATTCTTCAAAACCAGTTGCCATGATTCAACGCGGAAGTCATCGTTCCAGCTAAATTGGGTCTGACCGCTGACCGTGCCATTAGCGTCAGGCGCATTGATGACGATGGTCTGTGGCAAGGCTTGGAAATAGATGAACCATTTCGGGCTGGAAGCCAACACTGCGCTAGCTGCGTCTTTTGCCTTGACCGACCATTTATATGTCGCGCCGGTTTTGACCTTCCACGCGGCGTCTGATGGGGTGAAGGTGCAGGTCGTTGTACAAGCCTCAACTGCCGCAACAGTCATATTGTAGTTGAGAATGACGCCTTCGGTCTTGCTCACCATCGTCAGGGTGTATTGGGTCGCGGTTTCAACCACGCGCCACTCAAAGGTCGGAAAGACGGCTTGAACGGTGGCGTTCTTGGCAGGGCTAATTTGGCCGAATGGCTCGGTCTTGGTGATAGAAACGCGGAAGCCCTCAGCGGTTTGTTCCAATACTGTGATGCTCAGATTGTTGGCCGCGCTGGTGAATGTCTCACCAACTTGAAGGATAGCATCCTCGCCATATGTGATCGCGTCACTGGTTGCCATCGCTTGCCAAGCCGGTTCAGACCGGGCGGGGTCGATGCTGTAAATCACGACGCCGTTTAGCGATACATCATCGACTTGTGTGCCAGTGCCTTTTTCGTCCCAAAACCCAGACTGATAACCGCCCTTGGATTGCATCCGAGTCTCAAGGCTGAACAACTTATTGCCCGTGGTCGGGATATAGGCGTTGAAATAGTTATCGGTGCTGGACAAGCCTACATGGTCGATGATGACTTCTTGTGTCCCAAAACCGCTGTACGTATAGACATCCGAGTTTTGGATGAAGCCTAGTTGGTTGGCGTAGTAGTTATTCATCGGCTTGCCGATGACGAAGTTATTGGTTCCGTCCCAATACCATTCGGTGAAAGGGGCGGGGCCACCCATCACATCCCATGGGTTGTCATACGGACTGGTGTCGCCGTCGCTATTGTTGCTGTGGGGCATTCCATAGGCGTGACCCATCTCGTGAGCCAGCGTCGGATAGCCCCAGTCATATGACCAATCGGGCATCCATGTGTAGCGACGCTCAATACCGGGGGTAGAGAAGTCAGAACCGCCGACGGCAGCGCCCTGTAGCGCATCGTTATAGAAGGTATTGACCTGATATGACCCGTTGGGGTTAATCCCGTGGAGTGTCAGACAAGCATTAAGGATACTGTCCAAGCTACTGCCGTTGGAGATACCGGCTGGCATGGTTTTCCATTCGGTGGTGGTGTGGGTGAATGACGAACCGCCGCGCCCCATATCCGCCCAGAAATCACCCATCCCAACGGTCACATCATCCATCATAGCGACAATAAAGTCGCGGGTAGACGGTGTGGTGGTGTTGCCATTGAACTTGCACAACAGGTTATCCCAGTGTTCAGCACCTTGGGGGTCAATCGTAAACCAACGGGTGTCGCTAAGCGGTGTTAATGCAGAAACCAACGCACCGCCGTTACGCCCACTTACGCCGCTCAAAGTCACCTGTACGGTCTTGCCATACACAGCAAAGTAACCACCCGCCGCGCTCAAAACTTCTGGCGTGATGTCCAATTCGACATTGCGGCCTGATCCATCTGCGATGAAATAGCGGGCGTTCGACTCGCCTGAGAAACCTTGCGCGTCTTGGAATTCAACACCTAAGATGCCCGTCAACGTGTTGGACGGTTGTGCAGCCGACATCCAGACACTGGATATAAGCAGAAGATTAACTGCGATAAATAACGAAATTGCCTTAAAGTATGGAGATTTCACGGATGATGTCCTCATAAATGCGATAGATGCGCCAACTAGTGCGCCAATTTGCTAATAATAGCACAGGACTTAATATCTAATTGTTAAGGTTTCGCAAGACTATTTCCGACGTAAAATCGACCCCGCCAAGCCGCGTAAATCGTCAATTCGCAAGGCATAGGCCGTCGCAAAATAAGCCACAACACAGGCTACCCCGACTATCCCCACCGTCAGGAGTTCGTTGAACGTGTTGCCATAGCCAAACGCCCATTCCAAACGCGGCAACATCAGCCACGCCACGCCGACCATTACGGCGCAAGCCGCCGCAGATTTGAGGAGCGTCTGGAAAATCTGTTGACCGACCATATTTCCGGTACGACGCCAAATCAGTACGCCGGATATTAGCGCGTGCGTGATGTGCTTAATCGAGTCGGCCATCATCAGCGCATACAAGCCAAAAACCCCGGTCAATATCAAGGCCGCCGCCGCGTATACAATCAAACTGACCACCCCAATTGAGGCTGGCGTGACGGTATCTTGTTTGGCGTAGAAGCCATAGATGAGCAGCAAATCCCACGCCGCGAACGGCAAGCCAATCAGATACAACCGTAATGCAATCGCGGTGATGGCCGTATCCGCCGGAGTGAACCGCCCATGCTCGAACAGCAGTCGTATGGTTGGCTCGGCCAAGACAGCCAAGCCGATGGCCGCCGGAAGAATCAGCGCCGTGGTCAGGCGCAGACCGTATCCTAGCGTATCGACGAATCCCTGTTCGTGGTCGCCTTCCGGCTCATTTTTGATGAGCGCCGCGATTCGGCTCAGGGTCGGCAATACCGCAGCCGAAATCGCGGTAGCGACCAATCCCTGCGGGAATTGCACCAGCGTGGTCGCCCAGTTCATATAGGTGTTGCCGTGTTGGATGACGGCCATCGCGGCCAGCGCATAGGTCAAGAAGCGCGTGGTCAAGATGTCGAATATCGTCACGCCGATGACTGGGATATACAGCCGCCCGATTTTTCTCAACGCGGGGCGGACTACCGGGTCATTTAGCGCCAAATTCGGCCAGAGATTCCTGCCGCGCAATCCCCACAGTTGCAATCCCAATTGTGCCGCCGCCGCGATAATCCACGCGATAGCGACGACCCGAACCACGATTTCGCCGCTGAATAATTGCCCGCTCAACAGGGTTAATATGACCATCGTGCCGTTAAAAACTGAGGCCGCTATCGCTGGATAACGAAAATTGCCGAGGGCGTAGAGCGCTCCGCTATACAGCCCAAACAGACACAGCAATACCACGGCTGGGCTGGTCAGGCGGAGCAGTTCGGCGGTCAGATTCAGCGTGCGCCAGTCAGTGCCGCCGATGAGATGGGCGATGGGGTCAGCCAGCGGGAAAATCAGCAGGGCGAACGCGCCGACGGCCACAAGGATGAGACCCGCCAGCGCCTTTAGCACGCGATTGAAGGCGTCGCGCCCTTGCGTCGCTTCAATCTCACTGAGGACGGGTACGAGGGCGCTACTGACATGCCCAGCGATAATCAGGTCAAACACAGACCGGCTGACCAAGACCGCGTTATTGAACGCTTCTAGGGCGCGGGACGCCCCGAAAATGTTGCTGAGGACGACCTCACGGGCGAGTCCGAGGGCGCGGCTGACGATATTCCCCAGCGCTAACAGCGCCGACGCCCGCGCAACCCCGGATTGAGAAGGTGAATCAGTGGTCATGGCAAAGCCTTTACGCGGCGGATGAGATTAGACGTGCTGTGGCCGGGGAGCAAATTTATGAGGATGACGCGCCCGCCATACGATTCGACGGCGGGACGCTCTGGCAATGGTTTGTCGTGATAATCCCCGCCTTTGACGTAAATATCTGGGCGTAGCGCCTCGATGAGCGCATGGGCGGTATCGTCATAAAAAATAATCACGCCGTCCACGCAGCGCAAGGCCGATAGCAACCGGGCGCGTTCGTGGTCTGGGACGATGGGGCGGCCTGTCCCCTTGAGTCGTTCGCTGGACGGGTCGCCGTTCAATCCAATGATGAGCGCGTCGCCTAATGCGCGGGCTTTTTCGAGGTAATCAAGGTGGCCGACGTGTAGCAGGTCAAAATGGCCGTTGGTGAACACGAGGGTTTTTCCGGCGGCGCGCAATTCATCCCGAAAAGCGGCGGCGGCGTCTAGGGAGAATATCATAGCTGCACCACGGCGCTGAATCGCCCAGTTTTGCCCTTCTCGGCGCGATGGCTGAAGAACTCATCGGCGCGACTGGCAGTGCAAATCCCCATCACCTCGACCTGTTCAACTCCGGCGCGGAGCAAGTCGCGGCGGTTGGCCTCCCATAAATTAAAATAGGCCGTCCCGTCTGATGGATCGCGGATAATCAGGCCGTCGGTTGTGCCAAAACACGCCAGCACCGCCGCGACCACCTCTTCACCGACCTGATACTGATTCGGGCCGATGGCGGGGCCGACCCCAGCCAAAATATCTGATGGGCGACAATCAAACGCCGTCACCATCGCTTTAATCAACTGTGAGGCCATGCCGTCTACCGTGCCGCGCCACCCGGCATGGGCGATGCCTACCGCGCCTTTCACCGGGTCATAGGCCAAGACTGGCGTGCAATCGGCATAGCGCATGACCAGCGCGAGTCCGGGTTTATCGGTGATGAGCGCGTCGGCGGGGGCAGCCCAACGGCGATTCTGAATCGGCGCACCGGCATAGACCACATCAACGCCGTGGACTTGCCATGCGCTGACCACTCGCCCCGCATCGACGCCCAGCGCCCCGTACATAATCTCGTGGTTATGGCGGACGTTTTCCGGCGCGTCCCCAATCAGGCCGCCGGTATTCAGCGTGCCGAACGGGGCATCGCTGACGCCGCCATGCCGGGTGAAAATGCCGTGCGTCAGGCCATCCCACCCTGAAAACTGATAATACGGAACCGCGCCGTCAATCCGCTGCATAAGGTCACTATCCTCTTTCAGATGGACGCGATTATAGCATCCCCGCGCCGATTCACAGAGACGGGGCAATAGACAGTCGGGGTTTTGATTCACTCAACGGGTTAGCCCTTAATTGCGATCAACCTTTCGTCCTGTTTGACAGCCTAACCGTTCTCTGATATATTCCCAAAGAGAACATGCCCTATAATGCTTGGGATGTTTTCCTTCACATTCACCGCCTACCCCATCCGGTGAAATTTATCCCCCGGCGCGCTGCCACCAACGGGGATGAAGTCCTTCTTTCCGTCATGCTGTTTGATTGAGCCTTGAACGAACGCTATTCTCCCTCGTTCCAGCCGCGCTGCCGTGCAGCACCTCCCCTTTCCGTATAACCAAATTTGAAATCCCCCCATGGACATCACACAACTAGAACAAAAAACGCTTGACCAATTGCGCCAACTCGCCCGTGAATTTGGCATCGCACGCCTGAGCCGTATGAAGAAGCAGGATTTAATCCTCGAAATCATGCGCGCCGACGCCGAAAAACGCGGCCTGAAGCTGCGTGGTGGCGTCTTAGAAATCATGCACGACGGCGTAGGCTTTCTCCGCGCCGATAAATATTTGCCGGGGCCGAACGATATTTACGTGGCGCAGGCGCAAATCAAACGTTTTGCCCTCCGCACTGGTGATATGGTCATCGGGCAGGTGCGCCCGCCCAAAGATAGCGAAAAATATCACGGATTATTGCGCGTCGATGCAGTGAATGGCGTCCACCCCGATGAGGCTAAAGACCGCCCCAACTTTGAAGACCTGACGCCGATTTTCCCGCTCCAGCGCTTTGACCTCGAAACCAACGCCCGCGTCCTCTCGACGCGCATCCTGAACCTGATCGCCCCCGTTGGTAAAGGTCAGCGCGGCATGATTGTCAGCCCGCCGAAGGCCGGTAAGACCACCATCCTTAAAGACATCGCCAACGCCATCAGCGAAAATTACCCCGAAGTCCACCTGATGATCGTCTTGATTGGTGAGCGTCCAGAAGAAGTCACCGACATGGATCGCTCCGTCGATGCTGAGGTGATCGCCAGTACATTCGACGATCCGGTGCATCATCACGTCCAAGTGGCTGAAATGGCGCTCGAACGCGCCAAGCGGCTGGTCGAGATGAAGCGCGATGTCGTGTTGCTGGTGGACTCCATCACGCGGTTGGCGCGTGCGTATAACCTCGTCGTCCCGACCAGCGGGCGCACGCTGTCCGGCGGCCTTGACCCGATGGCGATTCAGCCGCCCAAGCGCTTTTTCGGTGCGGCGCGTAATGTGGAAGAAGGCGGTAGCCTGACCATCGTCGCCACCTGCCTCGTCAACACCGGCAGCAAGATGGACGACTTGATTTATGAGGAGTTCAAAGGCACGGGCAATATGGAACTCCACCTCAATCGCCGCCTGCAAGAGCGCCGTATCTTCCCGGCGTTCGACCTCGAACAATCGTCCACCCGCCGCGAAGAATTGCTGCTGGGGCCGGATGTGATTCAGCGCGTGTATATGTTGCGCCGGATGTGGTCGCATCTCGCTGAGGATGATTCGGTGGGCGTGGTGGGCGCAACCGAGCAGATGATTAGTAACCTGCGTCAATACGACAGCAACGAGGAATTCCTCAACACCTTGCCGGGGATTGCGACCTCTGGCGCGGCGTTGGCGCGGATGATGCGAAACTAACCTATGCACCCCCTGACGATTTGACCGTCAGGGGGGGTTCTTACCCCGCGACGTACCCCATCGATTCCTCAAACAGGCCGAGGTCTTGGGCGTAATCGTCCGGGTTTTCGCGGATAATCGTCACCCATTCCTTCCACGGGTTGCCGCCGCCGGGTGAAAATTGCGAAATCGCGTCATCCGAGGCGATGACATCCGCCACCTGAGCCTGTGGAACTTTGATCGAAAGCCCCTCCCCGCCGACAAACAAAAATATCTTGCCATTCACCTTATAGGCGGGGTATCCGAAGGCCTTGCCACCTCTGACCCCCGGAATCACCAGCAATAACTCGTCCAGAAAATCCTTCACATCCTCGCGGTAGCGCGTATCCATAGAGGGGAGTCCTTGTTCCTGATAAACAGAACAATTGTATCATGCTTTAGGATGATAAATATCTAGTATAAAAGAATGACATATTCGGTGTAAGCTGTTTTGTATCCCCGTGTAGATGCACGGGGCAGGCCAAAGAAGGGGAATCTCTGATGATGATGTTGCATCGCCGCAGTTTTAGTATCCGCATTTTGTTACTGATGATGATTATTTCGCTATTGGGGGTGGGGCTGGGGTTGATGGTCTCCGCGCAAGAAGAAACGCATGAGGGCGAACCGCCGCACTGGGATTATGCAGACCCAGCGGGCTGGGGCGGGTTGGGGGAACATGAAGAATACGCGCTGTGTTCGGCGGGACAAGCACAATCCCCCATCGACATCAGCGGCGCACAAGAACTTAACCTGAGCGACATCGAATTCAACTATTCGCCGTCCGCGCTGGGCATCTTCAACAACGGCCATACGATTCAGGTCAAGTATGACGAGGGCAGCAGCATCATCTACAACGAAATTGAATATAAGCTGTTGCAATTCCACTTCCACACCCCCAGCGAACACACGGTCAACGGGGAATCGTTTGGGATGGAACTGCATTTCGTCCATCAGAGCGCCGATGGTGCGTTGGCGGTGGTGGGCGTCTTACTGAGGGAATCGGATGTCGATAACCCGGCCTTTGCGGATATTTTCGCCAATCTGCCCGCCGAAAAGAACGAGCCAGAAGCCAATGAATGGATGATTGACGCCAATACCCTTTTGCCCGCCGAGCGCCTTTTCACAACCTACGGCGGCTCGCTGACCACCCCGCCATGCTCGCAAGGTGTCCGCTGGTTGGTGCTATCTGAACCGGTAGAGTTGTCTAGCGCACAAATCGGCGCATTCCACGCAATTTTTGACCTGAATGCCCGCCCGGTGCAATCGCTGAATACCCGTGACCTGTTGGAAGATTCCAGCGGCGGATCGTAAAGTACACCTATAATTAGGGGTTTGGCGCGCCAAACCCCTATCGGATAAGATAAACATGTTTCGTAACGGAGATTTTAATTTATGCGTCGCACTTTGCTATTGCTTGCCCTGACTCTGAGTATGTTGGGCTGTATGCTCTCGGATGACCTCGCCCAAGCGATGATACCCCCTCGGTTGCTTCCGCCGGATACACCGCCTGTCACCGAGGACGATACGTTTACAGAACTGGATGCGCTCATCAGCACGCTGCGGGTCAATCGCGCCGATGATGGCGCATTCATCCTCGGCGACCTCGAAGCGCCAATCACCATCCTCGTATTTGAGGATTGGTACTGCCCGCACTGCCAAGCCTACAAGCCGACGATTGACCAACTGATTATGACCTATGTCGCCAGCGGACAGGTGCGCTATGAACGGCGCATATTGCCCACAGCAGGCGGCGAAAGCACCGTCATCTTAGGTGGGTGGATCGAATGTGTCGCTGAGTATGGGGCGAATTATTTCCTCGCCAATAACACCCTCTATGACATGATGAGCGCATCACCTATCCCCGCGACCCAAGCCGGGAAGATGCTGGTTGAGCAATTCGGCCTGAGCCTAGAGAAGGTGGAAATCTGTGCCGAGACCGCTGATCAGGTGGATATTGATGTGAACTTCGCAAGAGAACTTGGCGCAAGCAGCACGCCCAGCGTTTGGATTCGTTATCCAGACGGCAGTATCGTAGCCGTCATGGATCGGTCATTTGAAGGTCTCAGCACCTTGATTGAACAAGGCGCACCCGGCAGCCGCGTGACTCTACCCCTCGCGGTAAGCTAAGACGCGGTCATAAGATTATGAGTTAGGCGGAAATAGAAAGTACACACGCTCTTATAAGATTGTGTGTGCGTTCTATTTCCCTAGTGTTTAGCGGTTAAAACTGTAGGTTCCACTACCTTGATTGCCTTGACCTTCTTCTTGTATAACAACCTCACCCTCGACACGAACAGTCAAAGTCCAATTTGCCCGTCCGTCACCACAATTAGAATATTGATTTACCCTCACCTGATACCGTCCATTTGGAGATTCATCAAGCGGCCAGTAGATATTTTCAACACTGCCAAGATTGCTTCCACACGGGAAATTAGAGTCGACATCCAGTTGTCCACTGGTGCGCGAGATACGATCAAAATAACCAATCGTATCACCATTTGGTTCCGTCACACTCAAGTCCATGTCAGCGTCATTGTCCCATGTAAGGGTAATTTGAACATCGCCTTGTCCCAGACCAGCCGTAATCCCTGTACCTGCACGAGCCGGTGTAATAGGACGCTTCAATGCCCCTAAAGGTAAGCGCCCCATCGCTGCTTCGTCATAGGCTTCAATACGGTCTGGTGGCCCTGTAATTTCATAGGTGTTATTGATAGGTATACTCACCCGCGCACCTTCGGGAACGAGACGCCCAACCCCACCGGCTTCAACGCGCGCACGTCCCTCAAGCACATTGATGGTCATCTCATTGCTGGTTTGAGCCTCAACATAGACGGTAGCATTCATCTGGACGGCCACCTCGTTGACCAGAAAACGCACTTCTCCTTCCCCTTCAGGGGTTTGGATAAGTATCCCATTAGGTATAGTGTCACATAATAGGTCAGTCGCACTGCTATTGAGTGTAAATGCCTGCATCGGGCCAAAACGAGGTCCCTGTGCATTAGTGGTCAATGTCGGCAAACCGTCCACAAAGTCCACTGCCCAACCCTCTTGTCCATCATTTGTGCGAATTTTCCACCATCGATAGCCATCAGCACGGGTCGGACCATCCGTGATCGTGACACGGGTTTCATTAGGTAGCCCATCGATTCGCTCATAGCTCAGGCCGGGACCATTACGCATCCTGAGATTATCGCTTTCTGTTACAAACACGGTTGCTCGTCCACCGGGGACTAAACGCCCTATTGTGGAGAAGATGAGGGTTTGCTCACCGTCAACATTATCCACCGCCCATCCGGTCATTCCGTTTACACGTATGTTCCACCATGTCAGGTCATCTGCTACACGAGGACCGTCTATGACGCGCACCTCAATCCCTTCCTCCAACCGTTCGATAATAGGAGAATCAATACCGGGGCTTCGGCGGATATTTAACACATCATTTCCGACATTGACATTGGCTGGTACGCCATCACTGAAATCTTGATATTGGTTTTCGATGTCGACATCACCGAATAAAAGCAGCGTTACATCATCACGCCCCAAGTTGCGAACTTCGGCGTGAACCTGCATCAAAACAATACCCCATTGGTTATTGGCAGGGTTGGTAGCGCTGAGGCGGAGCGTGCTAAGGGTTTCAAGATCAATGACATCGCCGGGTTTGGAGAACTCGAAATTACTGATGCCGGGCTGTGATCGCGCTTCTGCAAGCGCGTTACCGTAGCACATCTGATTGGTGTCTAGAGATCTACAGCGTCGATTAGCGCTCTCCACTGCTTGGAGCATCACTGGGCTACACACCTCAACCGTGGGTTGAGGTGTGCGTTGCTGCGCCTCTCCTTTATTCACATCAATGACAAATAACAACAATAACGTGAGAAAGACAGGTGTTAGAAATCTGTGCATCATGCGTGTCCTTTAGCCATTATCAATGGTGGAACATTTGGGTGATTAACCCTTAGCCAACCCCATCGGTCTCGCATCGAGAAGCTTGCAAAGACTGGTCAGAGATTTTAAGCCATTCATCGCTTGTCAAATCCCGGTTAGCAATCAAACAAACTTTCTCCAGCCAATTGCTAGTGTTCATATCCCATACATAAAGCGTTCCATCACCTCCCCCGGCGAATAACTGATCATCCTCGCTAAAATCAAGCGCAGTCACCCAATCGCGATGCTGCCATAAAATCGGCCCTAATGTTTGCCCTGTTGCTGATTTCCAGACTCTAAGCGTTCGATCACTGCTTGAAGAAGCCAAAAATACCCCGTCAGAATTGAAGGCTAAATCGGTGATACGACCCTCATGCCCATTAAAGGCGCGTATGAGGCCTCTATTTTGCATATCCCATATCGCAATTGTGCCATCCATCCCACCAGATGCTAACCATTTTCCGTCCAGACTAAAGGCGAGACTACTCACGCCATTGATGTGGTTACTCGTTAATTCGTAGAGCATTTGATGTGTATCCACATCCCAGATATAGAGTTGACCATTTTGACCGCCTCCGACCAAAATACGTTCAATCGGGCTGAACAATACTTTTTGAATACGTTCCTTCGCCCCCATAAAAATTGCAGGGAAGGCCTCAGGGGCGGAGATATCCCAGACCGTTACCTGTCCCTCTTCACCTCCAGAGGCCACATTTATACCGTCAGGGCTGAAATCAAGCGAAAAGACCGTTTGGCTATGACCGTCGAAAGAAAATTCGATAGGCGCTCCCGTACTGCTTTCCCAAAGGGAAATCGAACCACTCAAGTCGCTTGTAATAAGCCGGTCTGTGCTAGGAGAAATTGCCATCGCGGATAGATTTCCCCCTACATTGATCTTAATTCCACTCGCTGCACCCTGAGCAACATCCCATACATCAATAATGCCATCCACATCGGCAGAAAAGAGCATTCGGCCATCAAACTTGACAGTCTGTATAGCTGCATTGTGATCTGAACCCAATTGTCGACTCAATGGATATTGAGAGGTCAAATCCCAAACAATAATCGTATCGTCTGTTCCGCCAGAGATAAGTTTTCTCCCATCCGGACTATAAGCAACACCCCAAACTGCCCCTTGATGACCTTTCAGGCTAATGGCATGATTTTCGGCAAAATCCCATAGCATAATTGTCCCGTCTGTACTGGCAGATGCCAATTGAAAGGCTTCTTTCGGATGGAAATCCAGATCACGCACCCAATTTGCATGACCCGGACTAAGTTCTCCAAGTAAATTGCTGGTTGTCATGTCCCACAGGAAAATTGCGTTGTCAGCACCACCAGAAGCCAAAATCGCATTATTGGCATTAAACGCCAAGGCTAATACCCAGTTTGTGTGACCCGTGAGCGTATATCGAATTCCCCACTGTGACTCGGTTTCAGTTTTGCCCCATACGTTTATCACTCGATCATTTCCGCCAGAGGCCAATAATTCCCCGTCTAGGCTAAAGGCAAGGGCATAAATCGCACCGGTGTTTTCACCGATTAATCGTTCCTTGATTTGTTCCCCAGTCGTAACATCCCAAAATGAGATTGAGCCATCTTCTCCGGCTGCGGCAAGCATGTCATCCTGACCTATAACGGGACTGAATGCCAACGCATAAACGGGTGAATCGCCTATGGAAAACTCAATGCTCGGCCTATCGTAGCTGGCGATATCCCAAACCAAGACTAACCCATTTTGATTTCCAGACGCCGCATATCTCCCATCTGGGCTATAGGCGACGCTCCAAATTTTTGCTTCAGAGGCTTGCAATACCTGTGTCACTTTTCTGGGTTTGAGGATATCCCATACAAACACTGCCCCCGCTTCATCACCAGAAATGACCGAGCGCCCATTTGGATGGATAGCCACAGAGCGAATAGCATCGGCGTGAACGTATAAGAATGTCTCTAGGTAAGGATACGTGCTTAAGGCCGTAAAGAGGCTTCCAACCGCCTCGGTTGTATGTGCGGCATGATAAGCCTCTAATCCGAGGAGTAATGACAGCGCCAATTGGTTTTGGTTAAGTGAGTCTAGCGCATATACGGATAATTCGCGTGACCTTGAATTGGCCGCTTGAATTTCGGCATCGGTTTGGGCGATTACTGCACGTGCCGCCTGTGTTCCGGCAAGATTTTCATTAAAGATACTGGTGGCCTGAGCCGCTATGACGCGAGTCACATTCTCATTGCTCATTGCAGCGTTTTCATCTGCACGAACGACTTGAGTTTTTAAGTTGTCACCGGTCACAATGGCAATATTTTGCTGGGCAAAGGCAAAAATTGTTAAGAAAACGGCCACCAACAGGAAAATCGCAAAGCTGATTGCAAGCAGGCGCGTCCGATTTAATGCTCTCTTCTGAAGTTCCAACTCGTAGCGTCGACGTTCCAATTCATCTCGTTGTTTCGCCTCTTCTTTACCACGAGATGCGTTGATGAATTCGTATTGATTATCTGTCGCCTTGGGTATAAGTTCAGCGCCTTCAGTTAACCAGTTTATTGCATTACCTAGTTCGCTTCCAACCAAGAGATAGGCATCATCACGCCCTTTGATGATCCATTGATTCGAACGCCTCAAGAGATAGGTGTGGGACTGAACGTGCGCTAAGTCTGTTTCCAACGCCGATAAGAAAAGATCAATGGTTTTGTCGAAGTCATCTTCTTCACGAGCATAGATCCAATTTAATTTCTCTATGAC
>DAOTTP010000287.1:0-22443 GCA_034437835.1 Anaerolineae bacterium
CGTGTGCGCGGCTTCACGGTGGACGACGCGCACTTGTTCGTCATGCCGGAACAAATTGACGAGGAATTTATCGGCGTCGTCAAGCTGGCGCAGTACGTATTCGGCACGTTGGGCATGACCGATTTCCGCGCCCGAATCGGCATCCGCGACCCCAAGAGCGATAAGTTTGTCGGCAGCGATGCGCTGTGGGAGACCGCGACCAACGCCATCATCAAGGCGTGCGATTCGCTCGGACTGGAATATACGATTGAAGAGGGCGAGGCCGCCTTCTATGGTCCTAAGCTCGACCTCGTGTTCCGTGACGCGCTCAAGCGTGACTGGCAATTGGGGACGGTTCAGGTAGACCCGAATCTGCCGGAGCGTTTTGAACTGGAATATGTCGCCAGCGACGGCACGCGCCAACGTCCTGTGATGATTCACCGCGCCTTGTTCGGCAGCACCGAACGTTTCTGCGGCATTCTGATTGAGCATTTCGCAGGGTCATTCCCCGCGTGGCTGTCGCCGATTCAGGCCGTCCTCATCCCCATTGCTGACCGGCATGTCGAGTTCTTGCAGACCGTGGCCGCCCGCCTCAAGAAGTTGGGTATCCGCGTGCAAGTCGATACCAGCAGCAACCGAATGGGCGCGAAAATCGCCGTCGCCCGTGAGCAGCACATCCCGTATATGCTGATTGCCGGAGACCGTGACGTACAAGCCAATGCAGTCAGCGTCCGCCTTCGCACGGATGAAGACCTCGGTCAGATGTCAGTGGATGATGTGGTCGCGCACATACAGCGCGTGGTCGAGACTCACTCGTTGGAATTGAAGTAGAGGCCCAGCGCCCTGCGCCCAAAGTAAGATAGATTTGGTCAAGGGAACAGGCTATATCCTGTCCGTACAACACTAAACAAACAGGATTGTCGCACGCCGACAATCCTGTTTGTTTGTGATGAGGCATTATTTCCGGCGGCGATTCATCATTATCATCGCCAAAATCCCCCCGATAACCCACAAAATCCATGCCCGATCCGGCGTGACGGGTTCTAGTAGCAGTTCATCCAATGGCTCTGCCGATTCCTCTAGGCGCACGACAGCGAAACGGCGGGCGGTCTGTTTGAGCGCCTGCGGGCGGATTTCGTCTTGGAGGCGGGCTGACCACGTAATCCAGCGCAACGGCGGGCGCGTATTCAGACGGAACAGGAACAACGCTCGCACCGCCTCGGCTTCATCAGTGACGATGGCGGCAAGCATGGCCTGACCCTTAGCCCCGATGCGAATCGTGACACACGACTGCTCTTTCACATGGGCGAACCAGCGTGCGGTATCGGGGTCTGGCGAGATGACATAAATCCGTGACCCGTGCCGCCGGTATTCCAGAGGTGTATGGCGCGGGCCGCCAGTGGTGGTCTTGCGGGTCGTCATAATCAGCAACGGTAAGAGGCTCAGAACCCGCCCGAAGCCCAGACGGTAGAGATGAACCGGCATACGACGCCAAAATCGCATTAATCGCTGTGTTATTTTTGGGGTATTGGTTGTGTTTACCATGTCTATTTTGAATTTACCGCATCATTCAATCTTCTCTCAGGGTACACCTGTTCTAGCCGAAAGGCAACCATTTAAGGCGTCTTAATAGTCTAAATGGTAGGTGAGGGTTGCCTATATCATCCCTAAGACTGACCCGAATTGGGGTAAAAAACTCATATACTGAGCGCATCTAACAAGATATATAGCGATAAAAAAGGCATCCTATTGTCATGGGCGCAACAAATCTCCCTAAGAATGGTAAAAATGGTCATGCTCATCCTCACGATCAAGATGATGATGACTCCGGTTTCAGTCGCGATGGATTGACCATGCAAGAGAAATTCGCTTCTGAGGACTTTTTACGGACGTTTGAATTGGATTTACCAGAGGTTGACATCCCGGCCATTGAGGACGCCACCCGCGCAGTCTTGACGGCGGTGGGTGAGAACCCTGACCGCGAGGGGCTTCAACGCACCCCGCAGCGCGTGGCGAAGGCGATGGCCGAACTGCTGCAAGGCTATCGCGTTGACCCGGCCAAGCTGATTAACGACGCGCTGTTCGATGTCGATTATGACGACATGGTGATTGTGCGCGACATCCCCTATCACAGCTTATGCGAACATCACATGCTGCCGTTTTTGGGCAAGGCGCAGATCGCCTATATCCCCAATGGGAAGGTGATCGGCCTGAGCAAAATCCCCCGCATCGTCGATATGTTCGCCCAGCGCTTACAGGTGCAAGAGCGTATGACCCGTCAAATCGCGGAGTTCATCGACGAAGTATTACAGCCGAAAGGTGTGGCGGTGGTGCTGGACGGGATTCATATGTGTTCGATGATTCGCGGCGTCAAGAAGCATGGTAGCGGCATGACCACCAGTTCAATGTTGGGCGTGTTCCGTAAAGATGAGCGCACCCGCGCCGAGTTCATGGCGCACATCCAACGCGCCAGCGGCCAAAGTTTGTTCTAAAAGTAGTGATGAGCGATGAGTCCTGAGTGATGAGTTAACCACACCTATACTCAGGATTTTTTCTCATTACTCATCACTTTTAACTCAGCACAGTTTTTAATGTGCGGCTTGTGTCACGCCCTCGGCCAATGGCATGACGAAGAAGGCGATAGCGAAGATAGCGTAAATCCCCAGCAGCATCGCGCCTTCTAGCCAATTCGATTCGCCGTCTTGGGCGATGAAGGCCGCGATGAAGGATGATGCGGTCAGCGCGACCAATTCATACCCGTTGAATACCAACAGCAACGGGGTCGGGAACAGCAGACTGATGAATACCAGTACCGGCGCGACGAACAGCGCGATTTGGAGGCTGCTGCCCAATGAAATCGCCATGCTGAGTTCCATCTTGTTCTTATAGGCCACCTGCACGGCGACAAGGTGTTCTGCCGCGTTACCAATCAGTGGGATGAGGATGATGCCGATAAAGACCTCTGACAGGCCAAATTGCGCGGTGACGGCCTCAACAGCCCCAACCAGCGCCTCAGACATGAACACGATTCCCAGCGTGCTAATCGCCAGCACAATGACGGCGGTGCGGACGCTCCATTTGGCGTGGTGGACTTCTTCAACCGCGGCTTCACGGTCTATCACACTGTCCTTGTTGGTGAAGCTGTAGTACACGCTCAATCCGTACAGGGCAATCATAATGAGCGCGATGCCCTCGTTCAGAGGCAATTCGCGCCCCAAGTCCCCAATGATGGCGGCATCGAAGAACGACGGCACTATCATCGCAAACAAGGCGAGGACGAGCAGGGTAGCGTTCATCCCCGCCGTGCGGCGGTTAAAGACCTGTGTTCCGTTCTTAAGGCCGCCGACCAGTAAGCTCAGACCCATCACCAACAGCAAGTTACCGATGATTGAACCGGCAATTGAGGCGCGCACGAGGTCAACTAAGCCCTCCCGCAACGCAAAGATGGTGATGATGAGTTCTGCGGCGTTGCCGAGTGTGGCGTTCAACAGGCCGCCGATTTTCGGGCCAGTGTGAACGGCTAATTCTTCGGTGGCTTCACCGACCAGCTTTGCCAATGGGATGATGGCGACGCAGGCTAGGACGAAAATCACCATCGCATCCCAATGAAAAACAAACTCGCCTAGCAAGGTCAGTGGCACGGCGATAAGTAGGTAGTACAGCGGATTACGGAACAGTGATAGTACAGTAGACATAATGCTCCTCATGTTGGTTTGTGGTGAGATGGGTGAATACGTCTGATAGTGTAACGGAAACGAATATTATTTGTGATGTGAGGAAAAATTAAAAGCGGACGATAGGATGATTTCTAACAAACGATATGGGCTAAAAATGTAGGAACGGCCATTCTGGGTGTCCGCCCACATAACAAAACGGACGGCAAGAATGCCGTCCCTACAAAAATATATGTCTGTGACATTTGACATGAGTTGGGCGACCCATCGGGTCGCCCCTACAGATATACGATTATTGTAGGGGTGTTTCGTGAAACACCCGCGCTGTTTTTTTCGTTTAATCGCCTTGCCGGTCTTTTTTGCGTCTGAGAAGGCGTGTTCCGAGGTTCTCGCTTTCCGACGGAGTGAGGTCTGGGAGGGGCGGTTGCTCAGGCGTTGCTGGTTTCGGCGCGGCGAGTTTGTCAAATGACGCGGGCATATCGGCGGGGATGGATGACGGCGCTACTGTCGGTTTAACGATAGGCGACTGTGACGCGGAATCGGTCTTGAGGCGGTTGCGTAGGGCGCTGGCGGTATTGGCCGGGGCGCTACGCGCTTCTTCGGCGAGGGTTTCCTGACGGGCGCGTTCACGCGCTTGCATCAAGCTCGCCATGCGCTCAGAAGAGGCGGCCTCTGACGGTTGACGACGGAAAACGCTAAACACGCGCTGCATATCCGTCCGCGTGATGAGTAAGCGGCGCACTGCAATATCGAACGGCAACAGCAGCAGGGCGATTAAGACCAATACTGGCGCAAGCGGCGTGCTGCCGCCGCGTGCGGTCAGGGTATGCTCAAACGCAGGCGCGAGGCCGTCCAGATAGGGCGTGCCGCCGGTCAAACGGGCGACTTCGGGCAGCACCGAGACGGTATTGCCGCCCTGATATTCCCGCGAGTAACTCATCACCCAGCCGGTGGTCTGATTGACGCTAACGCCCGCGCTCTCAAGCCCGCCCGCCGTCCGCAGCAGATACGCGCCTTGTTGGTCGGGGGTGAAAATCGCCTCATAGCGTCCGGGCGCGACTTGCCGGAGTTGGATGCGTTCATTGGTCAAATCGGGGCGCACCACCGATGCCTCTAACGTCAGACCGTTGAGGAATGTCCCGGCGTCGTCGCGGGCGTCCAACACAATCCGTGCTTGCGCCCCTTCCATCACGATTCGAGTCTCAACGCCCTGTGTGTCGGTATCGGTCATCGTCCAGCGGACGGTCTGACCCCAGAAACGGGCGAAATCATCCCAGATGACCCACTGTGCGCCCCAACGGGAGGTCGCATCGGCATTGAAGGCCACCGAACGCCCCAAACCATATTGCCAGACGGTCAGGATGGGGTCTTGATACGGTTCAGGCCCGCGCAAAACAACTTGTGAGGCTTCCTTCTCAGATGCGCCCACATAGCCTTGCAGCGTCGGGAGGGTGCTGATGCCTTCCATAATCGGGCTGCGGGCGGTCAATGAAGGGGTGAAGGGCGTCTCGAAAATATAGGAGCGGGTCGCCAAGACGGTCTCTTGGGCGAAAATCGCCGGGATGCTCTGCGGATTTTCAGCCAGTCGATATGTGCCATGACCAGATTCCGCGAGGTCGCGCATCAATTCATTATCTTCACCGATAGCGATGCTGGTCAGCGTGACGCCATAGTCGCGGTTTAAGCGTGCGACCAACTCGGTCAGGCCGCGCCGATTGGCGATTCCGTCCGACAGTAAGATGATGTGTTTGGCCTCGCTGGGCTGGGTGGTGATGCCCTCCGCAACCAAGTTGAGACCCGCGCCGATGTCCGTGCCACCGCTGGGGCGCAGCGTCCCGACCAAGCGGCGCAATTCCTCGCGGTTGCCAACCTCTTGAAATTCGGCCACCCAATAGGCGGTACTGTCAAAGCTGGCGACCCCGGCGAGGTCACGCGGCTGCAAGAAATCGGTACTGCGGTTAATCGCGGCCTTCGCCAGTTCAATCAGCGGCACGCCGTCCGAGCCAATCGTTGCCATCGAGCCGGAACGGTCAATCAGATAGGCGATGGTCAGTTTGGGCTGGCGCTGTTGGTCTTTCAGGCGCATCTCAACCGGCAGAGTTGCTTCGAGCGGGCTGTCGAAATAACCGCCGGGGGCATACGATTCTGGCCCGCCGATGACGACTAGGCCGCCGCCGAGGTCACGCACATAGGCTTGAATGGACTCCATCGCGCTCTGGCTGATTTGGTCGGCGGGGACGTTGGCGAGGATGACCGATTCGTAAGGCGCATAGCCAGTGAGTCCTGAAGGCAAACCGCCGGGGGTGGCTTGCTCTACAGTTAGACCAGCCTCTCGTAGCGCGGCAGTCAGATATTGGGTTTCGGACTCTGTGCCGACCACCAACACCCGTGCGGGGCCGATAACTTGGCTAAACGTCGCCAATTGGTTGTTTTGATAAAAACCGTCTAGGCCGTCGGGTTGTACGCGCACGGTGAAATCGCGGAAGCCGGATTCTCCAGCGGTCAGCGTCAAGGTACGGGTGGTGCTGCCGCGCCGGACGGTTTCATCTTGGCTATAGATGAGGTCTGAACCGGCGAAAATGTCTAGGCGTGCGCTGGTATCCAAGTCGGCGTCGAGGGTGATGGTCAAATCGAATTGCTGACCCTCTGCAACCGAGGCCGGGGCGTCAAATTGTGTGACGCGCACATCGGGCGCATCTAACGCGCTGATCGGCAGATAGTCGATTTCAACCCCGGCGGCGGCGGCCAAATGCGCGGCCTGCTCTGCGTCGCCCACCGTCTGGCGGCCATCACTGAGGATGACGATTCGGCGGGCGGATTCGGCGGGGAACATCGCCAGCGCAAGCCGGATGGCGGCGGCGAGGTCGGTATCGCCGGCGTCGGGTTGGGCGCGGATGGCGGTCAAGGTGTGGCTGGTGGAGATTGGGCGTGCGACCTGTGGGGTCTTGCCGAATAGGACAACCCCAGCGGAATCGTTCGACCCCAATTGCTCTATCTGGTCACGTACCTGTGTCAGGGCGTTATCGAGGCTGAGTACCCCCACGCTGTCGGACGCATCCACGAGGAATACCACAGCCAGCGAATCGGCTGACCGGATGAGTTGCACCCCGGCCAACGCCAAAATGAGCAGCACGAGGATAGTGCAGCGCAACGCAAGGCTGATGAGGTCACGGGTGCGGCGGAAGCGGTTGCGTGGTCTTCCAACCGCGATGACACCCGGTAGGAAAATCAGTAAAGCCAGAGCCAGTGGGAAGCTGAACGACATGGGCGACGATAGCCCTCCTTCTTCATCCTGTATGGTAACACACCGCCGCGCTGGTTGGACACAACCCTAACCGGAAACAAAAAGAGGGGCGACCTGTTCATCACAAGCGCCCCTCTTTATATGCCAATCCCGAATCGGGTGGTTTACTTCGTCTCCACCGGGACGTCCAGCTTGTCCCAGTCGGCCTTGCTGACGAACTTGGTCAGCGAACGACCATCCGCAGTCTTGGCGCGGAGGCCGTAGCGTTCCTGCCCGTTCTTGGTGGTGAAGGTAGTCTTGCTGACGCTGCTCATTTCGACGCCGACCTTGGAACGGGTCTTCACGTCATAGAACTCAATTGTCGCCGCCGCCGCTTTTTTAGTGCCAGCCATCGTAGTTCTCCTTGTGTTTGGTAAGATAGAGTATCTGGACAAAACTGAATTAGCAGGTTGGTTGTGGCTACTCTATTGACTCTTAAATGCCACTCATCCCAAACGCTTATATCTTAATATATAAGGTTCTCGCGTGTTGGCAAGGGGTCTGAGGGGAAGTTGCCATCATGTTACGGGAAACTGAGGGGAATTGAGGGGGAATTTCCCTCAAAACTGGCGTAAAATCAAAGATGAGAAAATGATGAAACTGGGGAGTAAGCATGGGGCGGCATTGGATTACACTGGTTCGGCATGGGCAATATGACAAAGAATTTGGCGATAGCGGTGGCCTAAATGACACCGGGCGACTGCAAGCGATGGCGGCGGGCGAGGCGCTCAAGCCGTTGCGGGTGGATGTGATTGTCAGTAGCCCAATCGTCCGCGCCCAGCAGACCGCTGAAATCATCGCTGAAAAGCTGGCCGAGGAAATGCCGTATGCCACCGACCCACGGCTTGAGGAGTGCGTTCCGTCGTTGACGCGGCGCTATGTGGACTGGTTCACTCAGAACCGCCCTAAACTCACCCGTGAAAAGGTTTCGTTCTGCGCGCAAACCCTGTTCGAGTTCTACGCGGACATCTTTCAGCCGTTGCGTGAGGATGACCCTGACCGGCACACCCTCATCGTCAGTCACGGCAACGTCATCCGTTACCTCCTCTCACTGGTGTTAGAGGCAGGGGATGACGCATGGACGAACATGCTGGTTTACCACTGCTCAATTTGCCGGGTGGTGATTGACCCAGAAGGCCAGCCGATGGTCATGGCAATCAACGACCAATCACACATCGCGCCAGAGTTCAGAAGCGAACAATAAACGAGTCCTGAGTCCCAAGTGATGAGTCCTGCGCGGAAATTGCGTAGGTTTTAACTTAGGACTCGAGACTCATCACTCAGGACTTCACTCTAAATAGACTTGATGCGCGTGGCGGATGAAGTCGAGCGCCAGTAATTTCTGGAACACCTGATCGGGCATGGCTTGGTCAAGCAGCAGCACGCTCAAGGTTTGGCCTCCCGGCTGGGCGCGTCCGGTGAACCATGATGCGATGTTGACGGCGTTTTCCGCCATCAGCGTGCCGACTTTGCCAATCACGCCGGGCTGGTCAAAGCTGCCCATCACCAGCATGTTGCCGGACGGGACGAAGTTCATCCGGTATTCGTTAATCTGGACGATGTGCGCCTCTTTACGGTCTAGCAGCGTCCCTGCCATCACGATTTCCTCGCCATCGTCCAGCGTAATCTGACACGACACGAGGTTAGAGTAATCGCCGATTTTCAACCCCTTGGTCTGGGTGATTTGGATTCCGCGTTCTGCCGCCAATAGCGGCGCGTTGATATAGCTGACTGTCTCGCCCAGCGCGGGGGAGAGCAACCCTTTCAACAACGCGACAGTCAGCGGCTTGACCAGTCCGAGGACTTCCTCACCGCGATATTCCACTGCCAAGCGTCGCACCGGATAACGCGATAGCAGTAACATCAGCGTCCCGATGCGTTCCGCCAGCGTCAGGTACGGGCGAATCGCCTCATATTCCATCCCCGGCAGGAATGGCAGGTTGGCGACATTGCGATAATCCGTGCCACGTAGCGCGTCAATCACTTGATGCACGATTTGGAAGGATAAATCTTGGCTGGCTTCGATGGTGTTTTCAGCCACATGCGGGGTGTGCAGCACGTTTTCCAGCCCAATCAGCGGCGAGTTATACGGCGGTTCTTGTCCATAGACATCGACGCCGATACCGCCCAAGCGCCCCTCACGCACGGCGTCCGCCGCCGCTTTCTCATCCATCAGGCCACCGAACGCGGTATTTATCAGGCGTGCGCCGGGCTTCATCCGTGCGATGAAGTCTGCGTTGACCATCCCGCGAGTCTCATTGGTCGGGGGGACGTGTAGGCTCACAATATCCGCCCGCGAGAGCAATTCGCCCAGCCCGACCAAAAACACGCGGTTGTCCTCGATTTGTTCCTCAGCCAAATACGGGTCAAACGCCAGCACGGTCATCCCAAAGGCGACTGCCCTGTGCGCTACCGCCCGCCCGACGCGCCCCAGCCCAACGATGCCCAACGTCTTGCCGCTGAGTTGAATCCCCGCTTGGCGCTTACGGTCTAACAACCAGTAGCCTGCTTTAAGGCTGTCGTGGAGGGGCGTCAGGCGGCGACTCAGGCCGAGCATCAGCGCGAGGGTGTGTTCGGCGGCGGCAATGGCCGATGTCCCCGGCGTATTCGTCACCAGTATCCCGCGCCGCGTGGCGGCATCGAAGTCGATGCCAGACAATGCCGCCCCGACTCGCCCGACCACTTTTAATTGCGGCGCTGCATCAAGCAACGTCTTGTCTACGGGGATGTCATCGCGGGCGATGAGGGCGTCGGCGTCGGCCAGCGCCTCTTGTACATCCCGCAGACGGGGCGCGACCACTTTCAGCACCATTTCCGGGTGGAGGCGTAGGACGCTCAAGCTTTCTTCGGTCAAGTCGGTGGCGACGACGATGGTATAGGTCATGGGGCTAGGCTTCTTCCTTCAACCATGCGAGGACGGCGTGTAAGTCGGTAAACACATTCGGGGTGATTTGAGCGAACGCAGCTGGTGAGGTGTGCGACAAGTCCGGCACGACAAAACAGGTCATCTGGGCGTTGACCACGCCTTGCGCCCCACGCGGACTGTCCTCAATCCCGATGGATTGCGCGGGGTCTACGCCCAAGCGCCGCGCCGCCGTCAGGTAGACATCTGGCGCGGGTTTACCGGCCACCTCATCATCGGCGCTGCATTGGATAGGCAGCAACTCGTTCCAACCCTGTGAGTCCATCGTCACTTTGATGATGGACTGTGAAGAATTGGAGGCTACCGCCATCGGCACGCCGCGCTCTTTCAGGAATATGAGCAATTCCACCGCGCCGGGTTTGGCCTTTACCTGTAATGGGATGCGCTCAACCATAATCTGGTTGAGTTGGATGATGAGTTCCTCCACCGGATTCTCCAGCTTAAAGTGGTCGCGTAGCACGGTCAAAAATTCATCGACGCGCATCCCAACCACCAGCGAACGCGCCTCTTGGGTGTAGGTCACGCCTAAACTTTTGAACAAATCATCTTCAGCGACGTGCCAGACGATTTCGCTGTCTACCAACAGGCCGTCCATGTCAAAAATCACGGCCTGATACGTGTCAATACGACTCATGGTTGCGGGGATTCCTTATCCTGCTCAAAAGCATGGTTAAACGCCGATTTCAATTCGTCACGGCGCAGCGTCAAGCCGCCCGCTAATGCCATCTGGATGCCTTTATCGAAAATGGCTTGGTGTGGCGTCCCGATGATGCGGATATACCCGGCTGGCCCTGCCGCCAGCGGCAGAATCGGGGCGATGGATGGGGTGTGTATGAAGGCTTCGCTATCGCGGAGGACTTTTTCGCGGGCGACCACGCCGCCGAATCCGACGAACAGGTCTACGACATCGCGGGTGGCGAGGTCTGATGACCCGTCGCCGACCATCATACGCCGCCCGTGTTTGCCCGCCGCCAATTCTTCAATGATTTGAGGTTTGCCGCTACTCACGGTCAAGGGGGAGGTCTGCTCGAAGTCGAGGAAGACCTGACCGTTACGCGCCGCCGGTTGGTCATAGCGCCACCACTCGCCGGAAAGCTCGTTGTATTCCAGTTCAACGGCGCGGATATTTTCGGTCTGCACGCCGAGGCGCTTGCCGAAGCCGCGTACCGGCTCGGCCAATCCGCCGGAGATGATGAAAACCTGTTTGTTCAGAAACTTGAGGGCGTCCAACACGGCTTGCACATCGGGGACGATGGTCTCCCAGTACAATTCCTCGATGGCCTTGAGTTGTCCGCGTGTCGGGCGGATGGCCTGTAGGCGTTTGCCGTATACCTCACGCAGGTCAAGGTCGCCGTCCATCGCCTTTTGCGTCAGCACGCCGACGCGCATCTCTTTCCCTTTGAGGCGTGCGAGTTCATCAATCCCCTCGATGGTCGAGAGGGTGCTGTCGCAATCAAAGAAAATGAGGTCGAAACTCGTCCAGCGGGTATCGTTCATGAGGGGGTTGGGGTTCTACTCAGATGGGCAACCCCCGCATTATAAACCGATTCCCCGCTAGACGGGCAGGGCTAGGCCGGTTTTTCGGCTTGTGCGCTTTTGCTGATTTGTTCTTGGGTAAAGTCAATATTGTGCTTAGGAACGCGAATATTTAAGCCCCACTGCGCTTGCTCATCCTCCATAATTTTTAAGACCGATCTAGAATACGAGAGCAGTGCATCCCTATACGCTTTGCCCTCTTCTTCTGGAATCGGCTCATGACTATCAGCGAACTTGATGACATCGCGGGCTGTTCGGTAAATACGGGTGGTACGATCCCATTGATAGAGATCGGCTAAGGTATTGAAACCGGCTGCAATTGCCGGAAGCGCCACGGATAGCACGATGAGGATTTTCACAAACCCTTCCATTACAATCCCTAGCGGATGGTAAGTCTGTACCAAGAGCGCGACTAATGCCGATGCCACGCCGGTGAGGAGCGATAACGTCGCTCGAATTTGATTGACTTGACGGGCGGCTACCGTGTTTTTCTCCGCAGTTCTGATGTAGTAGTTGGCTTGGTCACGCGCCGTTGATTCACGAAATAGCGCATCACGTAAACGCCAATCCAAATCTGCCATATCCATGACAGGTGACGGGACGGCAACGGCATCTGATTGAGGGGTGTCATCACTCATGTTTGGATTATCTCGCTTTCCAGTCTGCTACCGGTTAATTTGTATCTGTCTGTTCGGCGGGGTCAGAATTTCTCAGGGTTTCAGTAATTTTCTCATCATCAATATCCGGCGATCCCATCAAGTTAATCGCGGCTGCACGCATCTTGAGTAAGCGTTGCCTGATGATTGGGCTTTGGGTGTCATAAGGTTCCAGATTGACCAAATACCGCTGATATTCACGGCGTAATCCTTCAGCCTTCTGGCGGTTGGTTAGCCATTCTTGAAGCGGAGATTCTCGTCCGCTGATGGTGGCGAGATAGGTTGTTATCAATGCCACAACTGTTTCACAAAAACCAAACAGCGCTACCGCATAGTTATTCTGGTTGAAGGATAACCCCAGCAATGACCCAAAAATCCCAGCCAGTGCCGCCAATAACATATAAGCGATTTGATATCGTCTATAAGCAGTCTGATAATATTTGGCCTCATAATCTCTTTGCCTGAAGATGTCACCGATATTTTCTTCCAGAAAACCAATGTCTCGTCTAAGGCGTTCTATAGCAAGTTTGGCCTGTGCTGGGGAACTTTTGTATTTCTCTTCAAACGCCTTAATGATCTTCTCTTCTTTTTCCTTTTCAACGATGGGGAATCTTTTTTTCTGATCTTTCACATCCGCAAGCGGGAGTTGACCTATCCATTCCCACCGGTTTGATTTTTTACGTTGTTGAGTCCGAGGGTCATTATCTCCGGCGTCTTTCTTGATTTCAAAAACCTCTTTGTAGTCCGTTGCCAGTTGATAGGCGAGGTCTAACGCAAATATCACTGTGACGTAAATCAAGGTCACAACCAAGATATTGAGGTTATCCACGTTTTCGTCTAATGCTCTGAGAATCAAATCGGACAGCGACAAAATACTTATCATGCAAGCGAATATCCAGACGAACCAGCGTGTGATGGTCTCTATAAATGAAGGGTTTGGGTCGAGATATTTCGGTTCTTCTTTTTTGTCAGGAGTTTGTTCTTTATTGCCCTCTTGAGGCATTTTGGCTTCATCCTGTACAACCGATTCAACCGCAGGTTGCGCGACGGAGCTGTCCGCTGTTTTTAGGTTGTTTTTAGCGGCATCTTTTGCTTTTTCGACTCGGATCTCTTGAGATTTTCTAATTAAGCGAAGCTGACTCCACATCAAAAATGAGGCCGCCAGAAAAAATGCCCCATTTAAGAGGCCCACAAAAACATTCAAACCCGCCACACCGGGGGACTCTACCCACAATAACCTTGTGAACACGTTGATACTTAACACGCCACCCAGCAGCCACCGTAAGGTATAGACCATTGAGGCGGCGAGTGAGGGCGGTTGATAGAGAATTCTAGGCGGCCAAAATAAAAGAACTAACAGGCGCTTTAAGCGCGAAAAAAACGCGGTGAAGGGGGATTTTTCTACTGACTTGGCGTTTGTTTCCCCAGTTGACTGCGGTTGATTATCGTCGGCCATTTTCTCCCCCTAGCGTACTATCCTTAAACTTTGGGACAGATTATGCAGAAGATGGGCTGATTTAGCAAATTCGTGAATTAAGGCGCAATGGGGAAGGGTTACGGTTCTTCTGGGGGGAGGGCGGTCTGCGCGGCGTGATAGGCTTCGACATAGTGCGGGTCTTGCCCACTGAGGATTGCGGCCTGTCCATGCCAGAAGGCCGCGCTATATTCATCACCCAATACCGCATAAGCGTTGGCGATTTGCGCGTTGATTTCTGGGTCTAATGGGGCGAGGTTGAGGGCGATAGTCAACTCGGTCAAACTTTCAAACGGCAGACCGGCGGCGCGATGAGCCAAACCAATCAAGGTATGGACTTCCGGCGACTCTGGCGCAAGGGCTTGAGCTTGGCTCACCCACGGGAGATAGTCTAACCCTTGCAGGGCGCGCATCAGCCCGACAGACGCCAGCGATTCAGAGGGAGAAGCGGTGAAAATCGCCGATTCGATAAAGGCGTATTCGGCCAGCCCATAGTCGCCGAGGTCGGCCAGCGTCGTCCCGACTTGGTATGCCAGCGCCCGCGTATCGGTATTGCTGCTCAGCGTGCCAATCAAAAGTGGCTGGGCATAAGTTTCGTCCAACGTCCACGCCGTATTCAGATGGGCGATGGCGCTCCGTTTATCGATGGCGGCCAGCAACTTCCCCAACTGATGGTGCGCCCACGCATCAGCGGGATCGGCGGCCAAAATCTGCTCTAAACCCGCCCGTGCGATGTCCCAACGGCGCAGACTGAGCGCCAGTTCCGCGCTTTGGCGCAATAAGGCGGCATCCGGCGCGGGGGATGTGGTCTGGGCATAGGCGAGCGCGGTCACAGGGTCGCCTATGCGTTGATATGCCAGCGCCGCTTGTGCCGAGTCATGATTGACCAACGCCTGAAACACGCGCTGGGTCGCTGGCGCGGATTGACCTTGCGCCAGCGTCAGGCTGACCAACATCCCCACCGCAAGCGCCGCCCCCAGCCGCCGGAGTCGTATCCTCGCCACTCAGCGCTCTAGGGCTTCGCGCACGACTTGTTGTAGTTCGAGCGGGGTGGTCGTCTTGACCAAGAAGCGATAGACCTCTTGTAGCTTGCCGACCAAGCGGTTAGCCGCGTCGTTATAAGCGGTCAGGACGATGATGCGCGGGCGCTCGTCCTCGCTCATCGTCTCAAATTCGGGCTTGAACAAATCCAGCACATTCCAACCGGTCATGTCTGGCAGATTGATGTCCAGCAAAATCACGCCCGGACGATATTTCAGCAGCATGTCGCGCCCGGTGTTGCCGTCACGGGCATGAACCACATCAATCTGGATGCGACGCAGGGTTTCGCGCACAATCGTGGCGAATTCTTCAGAGTCCTCAATTAGCAGTACAACCGCCATTATGCCGCCCTCAACCATCGCTTATCCAAGCACACTGCTCGGCCACGATACGATAAATGAAATTCACCGTCGGACTGGAATAAATGATGAGTCCATCACGACGACCATTACAAAGTGAATTGAGCGAGAGTATAACATATAAGTTTGGAAGGTGAAACATTAAGGCCGTCACAATTGGGTTTGAGAGGCGCTTATCTGGCCTTCAGCATTTTGCCACCCCGCACCCAACTAAACCTGATATGATTGTTACACTTTTCACATGAATATCGCGGTGATTGCATGGCTATCACCGGTCTGGTTAGCGGGGTTGGTGGGTATGCGGTCACTCCTTCGGTTAGCTTTACGTGATGTATCGCGGCGGTTCATCCAGAGCGTTCTGTTTGTGCTGGGGGTGGCGTTGGGCGTGGCGATGATGGTCGCCATTGATGTCGCCAACAGTTCCGCCAGTCGCGCCTTCAGCCTCAGCACGACCAGCATCACGGGCAACGCGACCCATCAGATTTTGGGCGGTCCCGGCGGCCTTTCAACGGAGGTCTACCGGACGCTACGGATTGACCTCGGCTTGCGAGAGAGCGCCCCGGTGGTGACGGAAACCGTGCGGGCGGTGGGCGCTGAAGAACCTCTGCGGGTGTTGGGCGTAGACCCGTTCGCCGAGCCGCCGTTCCGTAGCTACCTCAATCAAATCGAAATCGAAAGCGGGACGAACGCGCAAGGCGAGTCATTCGACGCCGTGACCGCGTTTATAGCACAGCCGGGGACGGCCTTCATCAGTCAGACATTGGCGGCGCGATTGGGTATCGGCATTGGTGGGACGCTGACCATTCAAGCTGGGACAATCACCCGCGAGATACGGGTGGTTGGAATCCTCAAACCTACCGATAAGGCCAGCACACAGGCGCTAGACGACCTGATTCTGACCGACATCTCTACCGCCCAAGACATCCTCAATGCCGAAGGCAAACTGACCCGAATCGACCTGATTTTGCCGACGGAACGCACGGCGGAATTAGAGGCGGCTATCCGCGCTGTGTTGCCCGATGGGGTGGTTTTACAGGCGGCTAGCGATGCGGGCGGCGCACTTTCTCAGATGACCGCCGCCTTCGAGTTGAACCTACAAGCCCTGAGCTTATTGGCGCTGGTGGTCGGGGTATTCCTGATTTACAACACGGTGACATTCAACGTTGTGCAGCGGCGGGCGTCGCTGGGGATTTTGCGGGCGCTGGGCGCGACTCGCGGACAAGTATTCGGCAGTATTGTCGGAGAAGCCTTGCTGTTGGGCGCGATTGGTACGCTGGCGGGCTTGGGTCTGGGGATTATTTTTGGACGTGGGGCGGTGGGGTTGGTCGCACAGACCATCAGCAACCTGTATTTCACCATCAGCGTGCAAGGGATCAGCGTCGAGCCGTTTACGTTGATAAAAGGCGCGTTCATCGGCATAGCGGCCAGCG
Organism: Anaerolineae bacterium; assembly: GCA_034437835.1. Classification (GTDB taxonomy): domain Bacteria; phylum Chloroflexota; class Anaerolineae; order Aggregatilineales; family Phototrophicaceae; genus Flexicrinis. The sequence goes on from DAOTTP010000287.1 coordinate 16,356, forward strand.
TGATTGCGGCGGCCATCCCCGCTTATGATGCGACGCGCACCCCTCCGGCGGGGACGATGCGCCGTAGCGACCAAGAAGATACCATCCGCCGTCTACTACCGGTCATCACGGGCGCTGCTGCCGGACTGATGGTGTTGGGCGCGATTTTGCTGATGCTGCCGACGACCAACCTGTTCATCAGTTTTGGCGCGTTATTTTGTGTGGTGGTTGGCGGGGCGCTATTCACGCCGATTGCGCTGGTCGGGATGATGCGCCTGATTGAGCCGTTATTGGGGCGCTGGTTCGGGATTCTGGGGCGGATGGCTCCGCGTGCGGTGGAACGCTCACTCAGTCGGACGGCTGTCGCTGTGGCCGCGCTGACCATCGCCGTCAGCGTGATTGTCGGCGTCGGGGTGATGATTTCGAGCTTCCGTAGCACGGTGGCCGACTGGTTAGAAACGACGCTAGGTGCAGACATCTATATTTCATCCCCGTTGCAAGCGACCAACCGCGCCACGGTAGATATTGACCCGCTGGTGCGCCAATTGGTGGCCGATACGCCGGGGGTAGCGCGAGTCTCCACCGGACGTAGCGTGAATGTGATCGCGCCGGATTATCCCGATTTGCCGTCGGTCAATCTACAGGCGATTGAAAACGACATCGCAGAGAATCGCGGGTATGTCTGGACGACTGTGCCAGATGTGACCGCCGCCCTACAAGCGGGGTCGGTGATGGTCAGTGAACCGTTCGCCTTCCGGCGCGGAATCACCCGCGATAACCACACCCTGACCCTGCTCACCGATAAAGGCGAACGGACATTTGAAATCGTGGCGGTCTTTTACGACTACACCACCGATCAGGGACAGGTCATCATGTTACAAGACTTGTACCGTTCACTATGGGATGACCCGTATATCACCGCGACGGCGGCCTTTATCGAGGATGGGGCTGACCTGTCTACGGTGGTCAACGCCATCCGTGAGCGCGTCGCTGGCTATGACCTGACTGTGCAAGCCTACCGCGAGTTGCGGACGGGCGTGTTTGAGGTGTTCGATAACACATTCGCCATCACTATCGCGTTACGGCTGCTCGCGACCATCGTGGCTTTCATCGGCATTTTGAGCGCATTACTGGCGCTTCAGTTGGAAAATACCCGCCAATATGGGGTGATGCGTGCCGTCGGCATGACGCCCTTCCAATTATGGCGCTTCACGCTGCTGCAAACCGGTCTGATGGGTGGGGTAGCCGGTCTGTTGGCGTTGCCGATTGGGCTGGCGTTGGCGATGGTCTTGTTGTTCGTGATTAACGTCCGCAGTTTCGGTTGGACGATGCAATTCTATTTCGTCCCAGATGAATTTACACAGGCGTTCGCCGTGGCAGTGGTGGCGGCGGTGGTTGCGGGGCTATATCCGGCTTTCCGTATCACGCGATTGGCGGTGGCGCGGGCGTTGCGGAGCGAATAGTCTTAAGGCATAGGCGCGGAAAGTTCATCCCTCATACAATAGCTATAGGACAATCCATATCTAAGTCGGGGATAAACAATCATGTTGAGACTGAAATCACGGGCGCTCTGGTTGGGCGTACTCATACTATTGGTGATGGGGGTGACGGTCAGCGCACAGAATGACACCCTTTCTGCGGCACAGCCGGTTAACGCCGATTTGCCCGTCGATGGGGAATTGACGTTTGAATATGTGTTGGGGCAGACCAGCCAAGTCTCACTTCAAGCCATCAGCGCGAAGGTTCAACCCATCTTGACGATTCTGCGCGATGGTAATGTGATTGCAACTCAGCCCAACCCTTCTGGCACATTGACGATTACGCTGAATGCGCTGTTGACGGCTGGCACCTATCAGGTGCGTGTTCAGGGCGGCAACGGCACATCCGGCGCGGTAATTTTGCTGGTGGAATCCGAGACGCCTATCGCTATGGCTGAAATTGGGCTGGATACGCTGGTCTCAGAGACGCTGGATACACAAGTCCCGCTGGCCTTCTATCGGTTCGGCAATTTGCCAGAGGCGGCCTATCTCTATATCGACAGTGAATTGCCGGATGGCGGGTTGTTGGTATTCATCTCAGAAGAAGCTGGCGGCGGGGTGGTTGGTAGCCTCGGCACGGCAGTGACGGGCGGGCGTTTTACCCTCCCCGCCGGCGCAACCACTTATATCGTCCAAGTCAACCGTGCTAAGGGGGTCGATTCTGTCCCGTTCAGGCTGTGTTTGACCGCTGTCAGCGCACGCGGATGTGAATTTGGCGGCGGGTCTGTGATTAGCCCGGCGACCACACCAAGCGGGGAATCGACTCCGATTGTGTCAGCCACGCAGGTTATGGTCTGCACCGTCACGCCGAGCAACAGCGGCGGGGCGAACATCCGCCAATCGGCCAGCACCGGCTCAATCATCATCGGCGCGTTGCCGGGGACGGGTATCGCCGATGTCTTGGGCGTCTCACCCGATAAGTCGTTCTTCAACATCCAATACAACGCGACTAACGGATGGGTCGCTATATCGGTGGTGACGACCAGCGGCGCGTGCGATACGCTCCCGACGGTACAGCCACCCGCCATCATCGCGCCGAGCAATACCCCGACCCCGACGCCTATCCCAGCCACAGCTACCCCGTCTGGCCCGTGCCTGATCTTCATCAATACCCCGACCTTTACCTATACCACGACCATTGCCGATACGAGCCATCTGTTTGACCAGATTCAAAGTGGGACGGTTGAGGCGATTGGGCGCACCCATGACAACGCATGGTGGCAAACCAACTACGGCGATTCGTGGATTCAGACCAACACGTTCGGCAACGGCGTCTCGACGAGCGGCGGCTGCCACAACTTGCCGGTAGTTTCGCCCTAAGCGATAAAGAAATTGACGGGTGGGGACGTTCTGCATCAATAAGCGACAGAACGCCCCGCCCCCTGTAAATGCCGCAAACCTCACGGCTGAATCCACCCGTAACCCGTGCTACAATTTGGGCGATACAGTCCACCCCCAAACAGCATGGAAAACACATGACCAACAAAGTCCAAATCACCGTCGCACGCGGCGACGGAATCGGCCCAGAAATCATGGGCGCGTGCCTCAGAATCCTTGAGGCCGCTGGCGCACAGTTCACAACAGAAGAAATCCAAGTCGGCGAGAAAATTTACCTCGCCGGTTCGCCCACAGGCATCAGCCGTGAGGCGCTTGATACCCTGTTCCGTAACAAAGTCCTCTACAAAGCCCCCATCACCACCCCACAGGGCAGCGGCTTCAAGTCGATTAACGTCACCATCCGTAAAGCACTCGGCCTATACGCCAATATTCGCCCTGTGATGAGCTACTACCCGTTCGTCGCCACCAAGTACCCGCAAGTCGATATCGTCATCGTCCGCGAGAACGAGGAAGATCTGTACAGCGGCATCGAACACCGTCAGACCCGCGAGGTCTACCAGACCCTCAAGCTGATTTCGCAGCCGGGCAGTGAGCGCATCATCCGCTATGCCTTTGAGTTTGCACGCCTGAATAACCGTAAGAAGGTGACATGCTTCACCAAAGACAACATCATGAAGATGACCGACGGCCTGTTCCATAAAATCTTCGATGAAGTCTCACAGGAATACCCAGACATCATTACCGAGCATAAGATTATCGACATCGGCGCGGCGCGGGCGGCCACTCAGCCAGAGACGTTTGATGTGATTGTGATGTCGAATCTGTACGGCGACATTGTGAGCGACATCGTGGCCGAATTGACCGGCTCAGTCGGCTTGGCGGGTAGCGCCAATATCGGCGACAAACATGCCTTGTTCGAGGCCATCCACGGCAGCGCGCCAGACATCGCAGGGCGCGGAATCGCCAACCCGTCCGGCTTATTGTTGGCCGGCGTCCAAATGATGGTACACATCGGGCAGCCCGCCGTCGCTGAGTCCGTCCATAACGCATGGCTCAAGACCATTGAGGACGGAATCCATACCGGCGACATCTTCAAAGAAGGCACGAGCAAGCAGCGCGTCGGGACGGAAGGTTTCGCCGATGCGGTGATTGAGCGCCTCGGTCAGAAGCCGATCCATTTCAAGTCGGTCATTTACGGCGCGGCAGAGGTGATTAAGACCGACATCCGTCCCAAAATCATCCGTCAAAAGAGCCTCGTCGGGGTCGATATGTTCCTCGATTGGAGTCCGGCGGAAGGCCGCGACGCGGAGAAATTGGCCGAGGCATTGCAAGAGTTGAACGGCGACGGCCTACAACTCATCATGATTACCAATCGCGGCCAGAAGATGTGGCCGGATGCCCGTAGCGAGACCTACCGCACCGACCACTGGCGCTGCCGCTTCCAATCGGCGGGCGAATTGCCGGTCACGCATCACCGCCTGATTAGCTTGTTCCAGCGGGCGATTAACGCCGGATTCGACATCGTAAAGACCGAGAACTTGTATATGTTCGACGGTGAGCGCGGCTTCTCTCTGGGCGCTGGGGAATAACCTTAATGCGTGGTTCGTCCTCAATTACGCACACCGGCGCGGCGGCTACGTTGGCTTATACCCCGCCGATGAAAGTTTACGGCGGGGTGCGGTCACTGTTGGCGCTGGCGGAATCGGTTGATCCGGCGGTGTTGGCGGCGGTGTTGCGCGGATTCTGGCGCTTCAGCCCGCATACTCGCGCCCTCGTCACCGCCCATCCGTCGCTTGAGCCGTGGATGTTGGGCGCTAACATGGCCGAAGTAGACCTCGACCCGTTGCCTCTGCGCCCGTATGCGGCGCATGGCAAAACCGTCACACGCCCCGTCGTGGCGTCGCATCTGTTCGCGGATTGCGATGGCTGTGTAACGCTCATATCGCTTTCGCCGGGTGAACTGGCCGCCTTAGCGTTACCGCCGTCGTTATCGGTGATGGTCTCGTATTGCAAGGTCAATACCGCCCCAGAGATGGTCTACGCCGCCTTATCGCGGGAGTTCGCTGGGGCGATTATCCACCTCGGCGAGAAGGTCATCTGGGGTGACGACATCCTTGATGTAGATACCACCGCCTACCGGCTGGCCGGTCTGCCTCCGCACCCGTTGCTCGCCGAATTGCGCGGGTAATAACCCTTTACACAGCATTTGTAGGGGCGTAGCTTGCTGCGCCCTGTGTCTAAATTGATGAGGAGATTGATCTTATGACCAGCACCCGTGATTTGAACACTCGCGCACGTCAGCAATGGGACGCCAAAGCCAGCTTCTGGGATGCCCTGCATGGCTATGACGGCAATTTGTTCCACAAAACATTGGTCGGCCCATCGGCGGAACGTCTGCTTGGGATTAAGCCCGGTGAGCGCGTCTTAGATGTAGCCTGCGGCAATGGTCAGATGGCTCGTCGCCTGACCGAATTGGGCGCACAGGTAGTCGCCACCGATTTTAGCGCCGCGCTGATTGAGAAGGCCAAAGCGCGCACCCCAGACAGCACGATTGATTATCGCGTGGTCGATGCCACCGATGAGGTCGCGCTATTGGCGTTGGGCGTGTCATCGTTTGATGCGGCGGTGTGCAATATGGCGCTGCAAGACATCGCAGACATCGACCCGTTATTTCGGGCGGTCAAACGCTTGCTGCGTCCGGGCGGGCGGTTCGTATTCACAACCACGCACCCGTGTTTCAATCTCGATAGCACGATTTTCGGGCAAGAGCGCTTCGAGGTGGACGGAAAATTGGTCTATCAGTTGTCGCTGAAACAGGTCGAGTATCTCGTACCATCCACCCGTGAAGGGGCGGGCGCACCGAATGAGCCGAATCCGCATTTGTATTTCAATCGCCCGATGCACGTCTTATTGAATGCGGCCTTCGCAGCCGGGTTTACGTTGGATGGCATGGAAGAACCGGCCTTCCCAGATGGGACGGTGGGCGGAAGTCGCCTGAGTTGGACGGAATACACGCAGTTCCCGCCGGTTTTGGCAGCGCGGTTGCGGTAAAAAAACGGACAAAGATTCAATTAGAAGCCGTTTGAAAATTCAATCGTTATCCCCTCACCCCCTAAATCCCCCTCTCCCACAGGGTGGCGAGGGGGACTTTTTCGGCGTTTTTGTCCCTCGCCCCTTGTGGGAGAGGGACGGTTCACCGCTGGGTGAACAGGGTGAGGGGGATATTCAAACGG
>DAOTTP010000288.1:0-3930 GCA_034437835.1 Anaerolineae bacterium
AAAACAGCATGATTACAACCAGCGTTTATGTCATCTCAAATAGCGGGCGGGCAAGCCTCGCCCCTACGAAAATCCCCAATGATGTGCATTATGCTAGTTCTATTTAGGTTCTCCATAAGGCTTCGCGGACGATTTCTTTACGCGCATTGAAAGGTTGGTTTCTTCACTAGGGATAATCCCCTGCATCCTCTATAGGCTTTCTAGGTTTAGGCGCTTATATTGGCGTTCTTCTGGATATTCGATGGTTTCTATGAGTAGATATTGACGCATCAAATCTTCCACACAGGTGTGTTTACGCTCTGCCAAGGCTTGTAAACCTTCAGCAATTTCATCGGGTAGAACAATCGGTGTCATGGGTTCGCCTCACTTTCACTTTGTATCGATTATAGTATGATTAACTCGAAAATTTCTTGATATTGTAACGCCTAAAAGGTGCTTTGAATGGAACCCCTAGACACGCTCGTTAATCCGTCTGACCCGCGTTTTGCGGTCAATGTTGCACATAACCGCCAACTGTCAGACCAACTGCGCGCCCGCCTGATTCAGGTCGGTGAAGGCGGCGGCGCACGCTATCAGCAACGCCACCGCGAACAAGGAAAATTATTCGTGCGTGACCGGATCGACAAATTGATTGACCCCGGCTCGGCCTTCCTAGAAATCGCGCCGTTCGCCGCGTGGGAGTTATACACGCCAGATGACACCCCTGCCGCCGGAATCGTCACCGGAATCGGGCGAGTCAGCGGGGTGGAATGCCTGATTGTCGCCAACGATGCGACGGTCAAAGGCGGGAGTTATTACCCGATGACGGTCAAGAAACATCTGCGGGCGCAGCAGGTCGCGCTGGAAAATAATCTGCCGTGCATTTATCTGGTCGATAGCGGCGGCGCATTTTTGCCCATGCAAGATGAGGTTTTCCCTGACGCCGATGATTTTGGGCGGATTTTTTATAATCAAGCCCGCATGAGCGCCGCCGGTATCCCGCAAGTCGCTTGTGTGATGGGGAGTTGCACAGCGGGCGGCGCGTATGTCCCGGCCATGAGCGACGAGACGGTCATCGTCAAAGGGACGGGGACGATTTTCCTTGCGGGGCCGCCGCTGGTGAAGGCCGCCACCGGGGAGGAAGTCACCGCTGAGGAGTTGGGCGGGGCGGATGTGCATACTCGTGTCTCCGGCGTGGCTGACCACTATGCCGAGGATGACGACCACGCGCTAGAAATCGTGCGCGAAATCGTCGCCACGCTCAACCGGACAAAGCGAATCGCGTTAGATGTCCGCCCGCCGGAGCCTCCGCTGTATGACCCGGCGGAACTCTACGGCATCATCCCGACCAGTTTTCGCGAGAGCTACGACGTGCGCGAGGTGATTGCGCGGATGGTAGACGGCAGCCGATTCCGCGAGTTCAAGCAGAATTACGGTACGACCCTGATTACCGGATTCGCCCACATCGAAGGCTACCCGATTGGGATTATCGCCAACAATGGCGTCTTGTTCAGTCAATCGGCGCTGAAAGGCGCACATTTCGTTGAATTGTGTACCGCACGCGGGATTCCGCTGTTGTTTTTGCAAAATATCACCGGATTTATGGTCGGCAAGGCGTATGAATCAGGCGGGATTGCCAAAGACGGCGCGAAGATGGTTCATGCCGTCGCCAATGCCGATGTCCCAAAATTCACCGTGATTATCGGCGGTAGTTTTGGCGCGGGCAATTATGGCATGTGCGGGCGGGCGTATAGCCCGCGCTTTTTGTGGATGTGGCCGAATGCGCGTATTAGTGTGATGGGCGGCGAACAGGCAGCCAATGTCTTGTTGACCATCAAGCGCGACCAATTGGCGCGAGGCGGGCAACCTGATATGACGCCAGAGGAGCAGGCCGCCTTCAAGCAACCGATTTTGGACGATTATGACCACAAGGGCGACCCGTATTATTCCTCGGCGCGGCTGTGGGATGATGGTATACTTGATCCTATTCATACACGGCGCGTTTTGGGACTTGCCCTCAGCGCGGCGTTGAACGCTGAACCCAAGCGCACCCAGTACGGGGTGTTTAGGATGTAGGGAACTCTTAACCATGCGATTGTCGCGCTTTATCCCCCCGCACCCGTTCATCCAATACACTGTCGTCATCGTGATTGGGTTGATATTGGCGTGGTGGCTATCGGGATACCTGCGCGAACAATCCCGTACTCAAGCGCGGCTGCGCCTGAACCAGCGTGCGGAGCAATTGACTATCGCCGTCCAGCAGAGTGTGAACGCCAAGCTGCAAGTGCTTCAGGCGTTCCAAGCCTTCTACGCGGTGGGCAAAACCATCACGCTGAATGAGTTCAAGAAATTTGCCGTAGTCACCCTAACCTATCACCGCGATATCCAAGCCTTACAATGGATTCCGCTTGTTTTTGCGGAGGATTTGGTCGCGTTCGAGGCACAAGGCGTGGCGGAATTTGGCGCGTATGACGTTTTTGAACGTGACAGCGACCGCAATAGAATCCCAGTCAAGGCGCGGGATTTTTACTTCCCGATTTATTATGTCGAGCCGATGGTCGGTAATGAAGCCGCCCACGGGCTTGATGCGGGCTTTGAGCCGACCCGTCGCGCAGTGTTGGTGGATGCGTGGCATAGTGGCAAGGCCGCAGTGAGCGCCCCGATTCGGCTGGTGCAAGAGGTTGGCGATCAATATGGCGTCCTGCTGTATCAACCCATTTACATCCAGACTTTGCCGCCAGAAACCGAAGCAGAGCGAGTCGATTCGCTGATTGGCCTCGTCCCTGTGGTGCTGCGGACGGGGGATTTCATGCAGGAATCGCTCAAAGAGTTCAATACCTTTGGGTTTAATATTACGCTGCAGGATCCTCTCGTGGCGGATATCACACTCTATAGCGCCGACACCATCGCTATTAACACAATTTCCCCAGATGATTTTCGTATGGTGGACTACATTACGTTAGCCAATCGCCAATGGATTTTAGAATTCGTTGCCCCAGCCGCGTATGTCGATCTACTGGTCGAATTTAACGGGGCGTCCGCTCGCTATATTGTGATTGGGCTGACGGTTGGAATCCTGATTTATCTGTCACAGCGCAACCGGATCGAAAAGGCGTTGCGCCTATATGCCGCAACGCTAGAAGATACCAACCAAGAATTGGACGCCTATAACCACACCATCGCCCATGATCTCAAGTCGCCGTTGGCGGTCATCAGTGGCTACGCCTATCTGTTGGGTGATGAGACTCTCAGCGATGACGGGCGCAAGATGCTGGACACCATCCCGAAGGTGGCCGATAACATGGTCGAGATGATTGATGAATTGTTGCAAATGGCAAAATTGCGTGATGCTGAGGCCGCAGTCACAACAGTCAATATGAATGAAGTATTGGAAAACGCCATCGAACGGTTCGAGAACCAACGCCAGCACATCACGGTTGAAGGGTCGTTGCCCCCGGCGCTCGGACATGCCCCGTGGCTGGTGGAAGTGTTCGCCAATTTAATCAGCAACGCTCTCAAATATACGCCGACTGACCGTATCCCTAATATCCGTATCCGGGGGATTGTGCAGGACGCTGAGGTACGTTATGAGGTTCAGGATAACGGTGTCGGCATCGGCGCGGAGGATAAACAGCGGGTGTTCGAGATGTTCACCCGACTGGCGAACACCGACAAGCAAAAAGGGTTAGGAATCGGCCTGTCGATTGTCAAGCGCGTGATGAAACGACTTGACGGGCAGGTCGGCATTGACAGTCGCTTGGGAGACGGCAGCACGTTCTGGTTCATCCTGAAGAATCCTTGACGTCCCTAAATCAAACCAAATGCTTGCCTTAGGGTTATAAACCCGTTATATTGTGGCTTCTGTCAAAATGTTAATTTAGTTTGCCTAAACTTTCGGGTACACTGGGATACAGTGTAGTTTGAAAGAGCGAAAGGGGTTATACCATGCCT
>DAOTTP010000289.1:0-1734 GCA_034437835.1 Anaerolineae bacterium
TTCGATCTTCGCCAAATCTGCATAGGTAAGTCCCAGATTGTTTTGCGTCCCCGCGTAAGCCAGCGGCGCGGCCTGTGGTGTGTAATAAATCAGAGCGGCCTGATAACAGACAAGCGCCCGCGCCAAATGCTCGGCAGGGTTTTCGATCTCCGCCAACGTCTGATAGGTATTTCCCAGATTGTTTTGCGTCATCGCGTAATCCAAAGGTGCGGTCTGTGGTGTCCAATATGCCAGCGCGGCGTGATAACAGGTGATTGACCGTTTGAGATGGTCATGACGATTACCGGTTGGTAAATTCTGATAGAGATTGCCTAAACTGTTTTGAACCCCCGCCTGTAAGCTCTCGTCGGTATGAGAGTCGAGGTGCGCTGCTACCGATTCCAGCCATGTTTTGCTGAGGTCAAAGCGCCCACGATTGGCGAGGAAATCACTGCAAGCGGTGTGAAACCAATAGGCCTTCTCGTACTCACTCGCCCTCATCGCCCCGTTAAAGGCGGTGGATAAGTTGTCACTTTCGATGTCGAGGCCGAGATAATCTTGGGCTTCGTCATGTTGGTTTGCCAATGCTTTGTAAAAATCAAGGTGGGCGGGGTGGGCGGTTGCATCAGCCTCTAACACCGCCTCGGCCAACGGGTCAAACGTATAGCGCTCTGAGGTCTGGTGCAGCAGATTCCAGCGGCGCAGCACGCCTAAACTGGGGCTGTCCTCGCCAATCAAGGCGTTGGCAGCGTCCTCGGTGAAGCCGCCTTTGCAGACCAACAGGCGTTTGAAGTCAGCGATGACCGCCGCGCCCGCGGTCGCTTCAATCTGGCGGAGCGTGCTGTGCAGGACATCCTCTAAAACGGCTTGCATATCGTCACCGGTGTGGGTGTCTAGCATTTTCATCACCCGCGCCAGCGATTCGTCATTCAGCCAACTGATGGCGTAGCGGATGATGCGCGGATGGTTGTGGGCTTTGGCGGCAAAGTCGCGTTCGCGCCCGACCAGCTTAGCCTCAACGCCTTGCGCCTTCGCCATATCGCGCACGACTTGTTCCGCCGCATCCAACGAGAGCGATTCTAACGGATATGCCCGATTGAATAGGCGACACTCTCTCCAGTGTTCACGACTGGTCATCAGCACCCGCGTCCCGCCGTCCATCGGATAATGCTCTAAGCGGGCGGCAATCGCGGCGCGATGGCTCACGGGGACGGACTCGGCGTTGTCCAACACCAATAACAGACGGGCGCGGCCTAATCTCTCCCAGACGGCATCGGGCGAGTCATTGGGGGATAAATTCAGGTGGGTGTGCAGGGCTGCCGTCACATCCGACTCGGTGTTGATGCTGTTCAGGGTCAGCCAGACCACCCCGTCGCTGAACTCCGTCGCATTGGCGGATAATTCTACCGCGAGGCGTGTTTTGCCCGCCCCGCCGACCGCCGTCAACACCAACAGGCGGCGATTCTGGTCAATCAGATAAGATTTGACCGCCGCAAGGTCGGCGTCACGTCCGGTCATCGGGATGTCGAGGTGGCCGTTGGGGAATTTGCCGGTGATGCGCTGTTCGACCCGCACGCCCGCGTCTTGCTCACGGACGGCGCGGCGGTCTGTGATGGCGGTAATCAGGGTTTGGAGTCCGGCGTCAAAGTCGGTTGATAAATCGACATATTGGATGGTCTTGAGTCGCCACGGGAAGCTGGCCTTGTCTACCGGCGCGGTCAAGACCACGTACAGGCGGCGGTGTGGCTGATTCAG
>DAOTTP010000290.1:0-1526 GCA_034437835.1 Anaerolineae bacterium
ATCCTCTCGCGTCCCGCCTATTTCAAAGATTTTATCGACGAAGCCGGCCTTTTTCGCCACCCAACGGGCGCGCCCCCTGCTCGGGGCGGTCAGTTGTGCAATACCGGCCAAATTCGCAACAGCGGCTACGGGCAAGCCCCCCATGTGGTCCGGAAAGCAACTTACAGACGACACAGCTTCACCGCTCTGCGCCCCAATAAATAGTACATCGACCTTCTTGGCCGGCCGCAAATCAATTGTCACCTCCTCGTTCCCCGCCACCACGAATCGCTGACTTCCAAAATCAACGCCCTCATACACTACGGATGCCCAATACCCACCGGGAGGAAGCTCTAGAGTTACCCCCCAGTTGGTATCAAGGCTGTGATTGTTCTCGCCAGGCCGTATTTGTGCACTCAGTATATTTTCTGGCTCTGGCCAGGTGCATAGCCTTACCTTGCCGGCGTCTATTTCGTTGTCCACACTACGCACCTTGATGCGCACAGTATGTGTACGCATTAGAGCGACTGTGCGTAGTGTATCATGGACAGGCTCGATGACCATCTCGCGGTTGGCGTACCCCTCTGCTCGCACGACGCCCCGTATCGGCTCGGTGGGAAGTTGCGCACGTGCGACCCTAATTACGCCGTCAACATCGGCATTCGTAGTTTGCTGTGCAAGTTGTGGCTCCAGCTCAATATACGCACTCGGAATAGGAATATGTCCGTCATTGTCCACAACCGCTATGGCGATAGAGTCTACGGGCGCGCTCTGGCTTTCACTTAGCGTCGCGGCATCACCCTCCAGTTGAGGTACAGGCGTTCGCGAATTTAACTCCGACGACGAATCCGCGACCGAGGCGCCGCCACTAGCACCAATGTGGAATCCATTGTTTCCCATCAGCGCCGAGACACCAGCGGGGCGGCGCCCCACAGCCACACTATAAATAAGCGCGCATGTCGCGATTAAGATGCCTGCGCCAACAACGCGCCAAATGTGAGTTCTGCGGGTACCTTGGTGGGCGCTCTTCATTTGCATTAAAACACACTCAGTGCTAGTCTACCCGTAGCGACGACTGTCTGGGATTCATTCACAACGTTGCACAAAATGAGGCGCGACCCTATGAGTGCGTTCTCAATTTGAATGTCCACGAAGTAGCTGGGTTCAGAGGGTTGGTCATTGTCTAGGCGTAAGACGCCGGTGATGTCCCCCGCCTTTGTCATGCCATGGTAAAACTCTAGATGACATTGCTGATAGCAACCATTTAGGTCTCCACCAAACAGCACAAACACTGCGTCGAATGTGATCGCGCCCCGTTCCGTGTTGAGTACAGCTAGCCGCGGCTGGAGCGCGACCTGCGGCGGGCGAACTATCTGTATTGGCACTGTATACAGCTCATCGTTCGCCTCCAGCATCACCTCTTGCAACCCGTCCGACGCATCGTCAGTACGGATGTGATAAATGACGTCCACAGTCTGCGGATAGGAGGTTGAAGGAGGGTAATCTGGACCCCGAGGTCCGTTGAAGGCTGCGGGTGTGCCTCGTTT
>DAOTTP010000291.1:0-11212 GCA_034437835.1 Anaerolineae bacterium
GGGATGACGTGCGAGGTTTCGAGGTCGAAATTATCCTCTGGGCCATATAGGTTGGTCGGGAGGATGTGGATGGCGCGGTAGCCATATTCTTGCCGATAGGTCTGGCTCTGCACCAACAGGGCGCGTTTGGCGATGCCATACGGCGCGTTAGTCTCTTCGGGATAGCCATTCCAGAGGTCATCCTCATGGAACGGAATCGGCGTGATTTTAGGGTACTCGCAAATCGTCCCGACGCCGACAAAGCGCGAAATCCCCGCCTTATACGCCAAATCAAGCGTCAGCGTCCCAATCATGAGATTGTCATAGAAAAACTGCGCCGGATGCGCCCGATTCGCGCCGATTCCGCCGACCTTCGCCGCCAGATGGACGACCATCGTCGTGTGAGGATGGTCAGCATATAGGGCGCGTACCGCCTCTGGCAGCCGGAGGTCATACTCGGCGCTACGCGGCACAACTACTTCCGCCGTGCCGAGTGATTTCAATTGGGCGACCACGTTCCGCCCCAAAAAGCCTGACCCGCCGGTGACAATCACCCGCTGGGCTGACCAATCAAATGTTGGTAGTGTTGTCATCGTTTGCTACCTTATGTGTTGACCGTTGTAGGGACGGCATTCTTGCCGTCCGTTTTGGGGATGTCTTAATGAACGCGCAAAAAGGCGTCCCTACCCCTTTCCTGTTTTTCCACCATATCATCCCAGACGCCCGCATAACAGGCGCGATTACCCTGTTTCGCTCTGCTATGTGACCGAGTTGTGACCACCTCACGCTAGGGAAGGATTCTGTACCAATAACGATACATCACCTCGAATCCGCAATTGCCATATACCATTTGCGCGGCAGCATTATCCCCCGCGACCTGTAGGAATACGCGCTGGACGCCATGATTTTTAGCGTAATCCATCATCGCTTGTACGATACTGGTCGCCATGCCCCGCCCACGATAATCGGGGTGGGTCGCCATGCAATAAATCCCTGCATACGCCCGTGAGGACGACAATACCCCTACCGCCACCCGCTGACCGTCTGCCCAGACCGAGGCGTAAATGCGTTGTCCGATGGGAGACATCAACAGTTCACGGTAAGTCGGGGTTTGCGTGCCGCGTTCGGGATAGATGCGGCCATAATCCGTCATCCAAGCATCATTGAACGATTCCAACGTGACTTGGTGTTTTGGCCTAGGGATGTCTTCCCCTAACGCGACGGCCATCACCCGCGAGTCATTGTAGAAGGTGTAGCCGTGCTGTTTTAGAATAGAGTCTAATGTCCGGTGTAAAGGCAGTGATTCCACCAACTTGAAGGCCGGTTTAATCCCGCGTGACCGGTAATGCTGCTCAACATGCTTGATTTTCTCCAAGATATCGCGCTTTGCTGGGTACAGCGGATAAACCGCGTTCGCCCGCCCGGTGACGCCGTTGGCGAAGCGCAGCAACCATCCATCCAACTCGATGGTTTCCAGCGCCGGCCATGTCCGACAGGTATACTCTTCTAAGGTCTTAGCGTCCATAGGGTGATGACCGTTCTAAGATGAGGGAAACTATGATTTTAGCGCACAGACGGCGCATGTACAGACTGCTCTCATTAGCGTGTTTTGCCGCCGCAGTCGTCATCCTCGCCGCCGTGGGGTTGCCTGAACGCCTTGACTATACGCAACTTAGCGTCGTGAACGGTCAGCGCATCGCGGCGGAAATCGGCGCATTCGCCCCGCCGCTAGATTTGACCGATATGGACGGTCAGGCGGTGAAGTTCACGCCGGACAACCACGGTGGGACGGTCACGGTCATCAATTTCTGGGCGACATGGTGCGCCCCGTGTGAGGCCGAGATGCCCGCCCTACAACGCCTATCCGAGCGCTATAAGGAACGTGGTCTGCGTGTTATCGGCGTCAACTTGGGTGACTCGATTCACGCAGTGCGCCAATGGTCAGACCGGCTGGGGTTGAGCTTCACGCTGGCACTTGACCCATCAGGCCGCGCCGCTGCGGATTACCGCTTGCGCGGTCAGCCGACCACCGTTATCGTTGCGGCAGATGGACGCATCGCCTCCATCATCTATGGCCCGGCAGACCTCGCCGCGCTAGAACGTTTTATTACCCCGCTGTTGACGGAAGGCTGAAACTGTATGTCTTGGGCTGTACGCTTGAATTTTTGGACGTTGAGTCTGACCCGTCATTGGCTGAAAGGCGTGGTCGCTTTTTTTCTGGTCTGGGCGACTCTGCCGTTCGTCGCCCCTACTCTGATGAAACTGGGCGCAGAGGATGCGGCGAAGGCGATTTACGGCCTGTATACGCCGATGTGTCATCGCTTCCCGTTCCGGTCATTTTTCCTGTATGGAGAGCAGCCCGCCTACCCTCTGGCAGATGCGACGCCGGGGACGGGTTTGCGTTCGTTTGAATCGTATGCGGGCGCATCCACAACCCTGACCCAGATGGGCGCGGGTGCGCTACCAACCGCCCCCTTCGGGGTGCGGACGTTGCCCGAACTGGCCGGAATCACCCTCAACGGGACGTATACGGCCATCAGCATCCCAGACAGTCTGACCCCGACCAGCCCCGTCGAGGCGGTCAATTTCGCCCGCCTACAATTGGCGTCCGCCGTTTTCCTCGGCAACCCGCAGATGGGTTATAAACTGACGGTGTGTGAGCGCGATGTCAGCATCTATTGGGGATTTCTGGTATTCGGCCTGATTTATAGCCTACCCGTGGTGCGCCGCAAATTGCGCCCCATCCCTATCCTGTTGTATATCCTGATTGGACTCGGCCCGATTGGGCTGGATGGCTTCAGTCAATTGTTGGGTTATGCGCCGTTCAATTGGTGGCCGCCGCGTGAGACGACTCCCCTATTGCGGGTCGTGACCGGCTTCACCTTTGGGATGATGACCGCATGGCTGGGCTATGTGAACATTGAGGACTCGATGCGCGATACCCGCCGCATTATTACCCGCAAACTCCAACGGGCGGGATTGCTCTAAGCGATATATTACGACTCCGGAATCACAAGAGGCGCACCTGTATGGGTGCGCCTCTTGTGATGTCAGGGCGGGGCGTATGCCCTACCTCGGTGTTATAAGGTTAACCCTCGCCGCCGCCGCCCGCTGTCGGGGTCAACTGACTCAGCGGAGTACGGGTCGGGACGCCGGGTGTATTCGACGGAGTATTGGTTATCGTCGGGACAGGCGTGCGGGTTGAAGTCTTGATAGTCGTCGGCGTGATAGGGGTCGGCGTCAAGCTTGGGCCGGTTGTATTGGTCGCTTTAGGCGTATTACTGATGGTCGGTGACGGCTCCAAGATACCGATAACGCCGGTGCTTTGCGGGATATAACCACCCGGACCGCCGGGGGTCTGGGTATATAGGAAGTTACACCCGATATACAGCAATGAGCTATTGAAGTGGTGGCGCTGGACGCCCATAGCGGTCTGCAAGTTACCGGGGAAACCGTCGAAATCGAAGAAGATTTTGGTCGTGCCGGGGCGGATGATGGCGTTGCCCAACCATGTGCCTTCACCGCTGACACTGCGCGTGCCGTAATCGAACGGCAGGAGCGTCTTAGTATTGCCAGTTCTATCTTGGTTCGCGCCCGTCGCCGTCCACACCGGCTGGGTCAGGATGTCCGAGGCGCTATCGCCGCCCACCGTCACACGGCGCATGTAGTAATCGCCCGGCGTTCGGCCTATCTGTGGGTGAGTTGCGTCAGGCCATACCAAATCGAACCCAGTCAGGTAAGTAGAACGTGTCCCCGAATTGGTGATGATGAAGTTGACCGAGCCATCGAACGAGTCGAAGCCACCGAATGTCACCGAGATATCTTGGTTGGTCGCACAGTCAGGAGTACGAGTGGGCGACGGACCAACCGTCGGGGTCAGGGTAGCGGTAGGGACGGGGCGGTCTGGGCGTACCAGCGAGATTTGGCAGGTCTGGTTGAGCGGCCCTTCAAAGAAAAGGTCTGCCTCGAAATCTTGGATGACGAAGGCCGTATTCATGTTGACCGGACCATTCAAAAAGACCGATGTCCATACGGCAGAGTTCTCACCGCCGATGATCCGATAGGAGGCATCATAGAACGTCCCATCCGCGGCGGTATCGACGGATTGCTGGGGTGGGGAAACCGGGGTATCACCTTGCCAGTGGATGGTGTTGTCCAGCGCAAACGCTTTCGCATACATCGCCGGATATGACGGTGACACATACCAATCCAACGAGATGCGCGTCAGCGTGACGGCCTCGATATTATTGTTCAGGATGCTGACGTACATGGTATTGCCGCTGAACGGCTCATCCGCCCAAATCAACCGGATGCTTTCACAAAGAAAGGGGATTCTCGTCGGTGTATCGGTTGCGGTAGGAGGGGTTGTCGCCGTCGGTGTGTTGCTTGGAATGGGTGTATCTGACGGAACCAGTGTTGAGCGCGGCGTGGCATCATCATCTTGGCCGGGCGGCAGGCTGCGTTGGAATGCGCCGACGGCCTTCGGGGCGCGGAATGACTCGTTGACCGAACTACGGCGTGTATTGAGCGTGATATAACCGCCGTCAGCATTGATGGGGGTAATCCACGGGTGATTGAAGCGGATGAACACCACCACGCGCTCACCGGGGCCGCCCGCATCCCACCAACGATGGCCTGCATTGACCAAACGTGCGGTATTAGGCGAACCATCTCCATTTTCTGCCGGAGGGATTTCGCTCAACATACACATCGGCTCAGTCGGGTCATAGCCGGGCTTAGGCGCATCATTAGATGCGTCAGTTGCAGTGGTACGATCTGTTTCATTACGGATCGTATAAAAGCGTGTGCCGAGGTTCTTGACAGTGGTAGACCGTGGCTCAAGTATAGTACGGTCAGCGCACACATCGACATAGAAGTAGCCAGCGGTATTCTCTTCTCCCGTATTGCCGGGGAAGGGCTGCGACCAAACGTCGTACATCATTTGGTCAGCATTATCAGGGTCGATATTGTTCCAATCCCAGTCGTTATAAGCCGCAGACAGTCCCAACCCGCTAGAGACGGTGCGCGCCTCGTTGATGACCGAGAAAATCCGCAGGATGTCCTTCCGGAGTTGCTGATGGTCTTCTAGGCGCGGATCGCAGTTAATCCCGTCATACCATGTCGCAAAAAACGACTCGTTACCACCGGTGTAGCGCTCCACCCCACTGATAGTCGTCTTCGTGCCGCGCTCATCATCCAACACGCACGGCACAACCGCGTCCAAAATCTCTTGGTCATCGGCGATAGCCGGGTCATCGGGGACATCAAAGATGTCCCATTTAATCGCGCCGATTGAGGCGTAACGTGCCGCCGCCCGCGCCGAGTTTTGCAGCGTGACCCACGTCTGCATCAGGCGAGCCATTTCGATAATCCCGAAGATCAGGATAATCAGCAACGGCAGAATCAGCGAGAACTCCACCAGCGCCTGCCCGCGCCTCTGGTTGATGCCTGTTTTTATCATCACAATCTCATCTCCCTTTGGATTACGGGGCTAGGCGCGTAAACATACGTGAAGCGATGTCGTCGAACACCAATTTCAAGCGCGATTGGTCTGGCGCGTTGTAGTAGTTACCGCAGTCTTGCGTCGGTGGGAGCGGCTCAAACATGAACTGGAGTAGGTCATCTCCATTGCCGGTATAGATGGCATAATCTTGCGATTCGATGTTCTGGTCTTCACACGGGCCGCGCAGACCGAACGTTTCAGGCTGGGCCATCTCGCCATCAAGCGATTGGTCTTGCAACAAGTCTTGCTGATAGTCGGTGTCGATCTGGAAGTTATCGCCCACATCAGCGATATAGCGCAGCAGTTCTTCGCCCAAGTATTCGTCGGGATTCAGACTAACAGGCCCGGGTTCGTCACCGACTGAACCATTTGCAAAATCAAGGCCGAAACCGATGGTGAAAATGGTCGGAAGTTGCTCATCACCTGCGCCCGTGTCCGACAAGCCCACATAGTCCGCCCAGTCACGGGCGTAGTCATCGGTGTCATAGAGCGCATTACATGTGCCACCGTTGGTAGTGCCATTACCCATATTAAAGTCATTGCCGATGTCGCCGATGTCCACGTCATAGATATTGCCTCGGCGGACGTTGTAGCTCGTCTCATCTTCGGTCTGACCGTCAATGACTAGGGCATCACCCGGTACACCGGTATCGGCATAGCAGATATAGTCGTTGTCTTTGCTGCCGGGGGCAAAGCCCATCCCTCGTGTGCTGGTTCCTTGCCCAAAGCACTGCTTACCTACCGTGCGTTCATCGCCGCCCGCTGGTTCACAAAAATGACGTGACTGTGGCTGCTTATCCGAGCAATACGGGAAGCGTGGCGGATACTCATTGGTCATGAGCAGTTCGGTGCTACCTGCCGTCCTATCACCAATCGGGCATAAACCAAACGCCCCGTAGTCACCCTCTACGCCATAGCGACTGAGGTTACTCACGCCATTCCACGAATCCCAAGCAGCTGGGTCAAGCCCCCGATCGAAGAAAGGATCTGCTTCAGTCAATTGCAGCCCATTGGCGCGAGTGGGGTCACTCGCACCCGATCCGCCGTCACCGAGCATAACGATAACCCACACCGCGCCCGAACGCCGCGTGGTGGCGGGGTCGAGCAAGGCATTGTTGGCCTCGCGCAGACCGGCGCCGATGTTACCACCTCGGCATGAGGCGCGCAGTTCGTAACCGTTGTCGATGCTCAAACCACCACCGAGGGCAGGGGTCATGATACTCGCCAACCCCGGTTGACCGCTAAGGATGTCGCCGTAATAAGGGGCATTCTGGATATCCCATTTCGACAGTGAATAGCGGCTGTAATACCCTTCCAATGTTGCGTCGAAAAACGGGCAGTTGTTGTTCACCGGATATTGGTTAAAGGCGCGATGTTCCTCACCGTAGCCACCACTGGGGCTGTTCGAGCCTTCGCGATAATAGTCCACCGGATCGCTGTCGCCTTCGGGCGTTAAACCATCTGCAAAACGCCACCAACCGCCCCCATCCTCTCTCCAGTCATAGAAGTTCGGCTCGGCTCTCACCCCGATGTAGTTCATTAAGACCGCCTCTGCGCGACAGAACGAGGCCATCATGTGGGTTAAGGTTGTTCGCCCATTCACAGGGGCTGGGTCACGGACGCACACATTATTTGGGTCATAAACTCCACCTTGTGACCCGTCGGGATCGACCAAGAACGCGCCACGGTCAAATGTGACCAGCGCCACGCGATCACCCCGGTCAAAGTCTAGGGTCTGCAAGAACGCCCGCGTCGCGTCACGCGCCTCCTTAAACGGCTGGCAGATCAAGTCTGTAAACTGCCAATTGGGTTCACCATTTGAACCTGCGCCATCCCAATTCCCGTTGAGTGGCCCGGTACCATCTTGGCTATAGCGCCACTGACCGCCAGTGGTGGGGTCATTACAGCACCCATAGAAGTCAAAGGTTGGGATGAAACCGCCCCATTTGGCTTCAGGATCGTTTAGGGGTTTACCCTCCCAAACCGCTTCAAATCCTTGCGTGATATCATTGATCGTCGCATCGCTGAATGAGTCACTCACCAGACGACGGGCTGAATACGGCCAGAAGCGCACACGACACGAATCACGCGGGGAGGTCTGATTGGAAAAACCGGGATAATCGAACGATTCGACTTTATAGAACTGATTCGACGCACCGGGAGCGACAACATCCCCCTCATCAGGGTACCACAGTCGTCCATTCACCTGATCCGGGTAAACAAGGGCAAGGTTGCCGACTCCGCCAAACAGGTCAACACCGGGAAACTGGATAAGGTCATCGAACTTGTCATAATCAGCATTACCCACGGGGAGCATATCAAAGGTATGACCGTTCGGGAAAAGGGTTTTGCCTGTCGCAGAGGCATCGGCGATGGCGGGACGCGCTGTCGACCCATCGAAAGTACCCGCCGCATCTTCCTTATTAAGGATACCCGTGCCTGCGGCTGCGCCATTGGCATCTTCTAACAACGGCGGGACATATACCCTGCCGTAGTTGATTTCTGCCCAGTCTTTATATGTGGTGTCCAGCAGCATCGATTCCGACACGTCCATCACCATCACAACGTCCAAAACAGCGGTCTCGGAGGTGGAGACAGCGGACAGTTCAAAGTCCTGAATCCCGATCAGTTGGAGGAAGACCGTCGGCGACATCACCGTCGCGCCCACCCGCACCAACTTACGGAAACGGTTCTGCTCATTGCACAGATAATCCGCCGGATCGCCGCCCAGAGAGGCACAGGTCTCAACGAGGATTTCTTCGCTCTCGAAGCCGTGCATCTCAATCATCATGCGCGCCGCCACACCAACCTCGGCAAAACTGCGGTCAGAGCGCATCTGATTGGCTGCATTCAGCGCGGCGCTGTCTACTGCACGCACCAGTTGGTTGTGCCGCACCAGCATAATCGAGACATCGGTCACCAAGCCGACAAAGCTCAGCAACCCAATGAAACCCAACGCTAAAATAATCAGCGCTTGCCCCGATTGACTGCGCTGAATGGGGTTCGGAAACCTCATTTTAAGCCATCTCATACCCTTATTCCTTCTCTCCCCACCGATCATCATGGCCTAAACACCAATCTTGGCTCCACCGCAGGTGCGGGGAACAGCGCCCATGAGCGAATGACATCTGCTACTGTATCTGGGTCGCCGCCACCCATCATTTGGTAGACGGGCGACCACTGTGCCGACATTGCAGGGAAATCTTCAAAGATGAGCCGGTGTTCCCAGAATACCTCAACCAAAACCAACCCGACATTGGGCAGGTATTGGCGGTCTTGCTCACTGGTCAAGAAGTTTTCGAGGTTGGCACGCTGCTCAATATCTGCAATCTTCCACTGTGACCCATAACAATCGGTACGAGTTCCATCGTCTTGGACGTAATTCCAATGCCCCGTCCAAGAGAACCCTACCTCATTCTCATCGGGATTGGGATCCAAATAACCGATGTAATTTCCACCGACCTCATCCCATGTCGCCAATTCAAATGGGAACCGCACGTCGGGACCTTGCGCGGGGGTTTTCATCTCCCAGTCAACCTCACCGTTCTCAATCCAGTCAAACGGGTCGCGCTCAAGCCACAAGTCGCACTCATTGGCCGATATGGGATAGCGCCCGACCACGACAATCTGCGTCCCATTGTCGTAACTGGTATTGCTGTTGTAATCACTGGGATCAACATCATCAGAAGCGGCATTCGCGCCAATTTTGACCCGTTGGAGCGAGAAGGCCGAGACCACGATGTCGTCTTTGTTGTTGTCCCAGTTCAAGACCAACGGATCCATCGCGTCTAACGTCGCGCAGATGATGATGTTGAAAAATCCGACATCTTCATCTTTTATCGCACCACCCGCACACCCCTCTGGGCCATACCCGCCCCGCGACGCCACTCGTGGATCGCCTGTATAAGACGGGTCGGCGCTAGGAGTAAGCCCTCTCGGAGAGAGCGACGCCGCATCGTTCCATGCTTGTGGGCTGAAATTGCCGTTTAGGAACGGGGCGCGGCGTGCGCCGACCCTTACCGCTTCGGACAGGCTGAGGATGTTTTGGGCATACCACCCAATTTCAATCACGCCCAGCAAAATGACCAGCAAGATAGGCAAGATTAAGGTCATCTCGACCAGACTCTGCCCGCGCTGATTGGCTTGGGGCTTTGGGGGTGCGCCATCGAGAATCTCAAGGACACGTTGGATAAATTTTCGCATAAAACGACCCTCGTCTAATGGGAGGATGATGTGGGATAAGAGCGCCTAAGTTGACGATACCATACGCGCCCCAATAACCCTCAGTCGTTTTGATACGGTTTTGTTCTGTTTTGATAGGGTTTTGTCGGGAAAATTTACATTGAGGTCATCACGAGGAAATAGTTTGGGGGTATGGCGGGGAAATCACTCACTGTCAGAGGGGCATGGCTCGCTACACCACGCCCCAAACCGTTATTCGTCGAACAATTCGCCTACGCTACGCCCCTGATGGGCGCGGGCGATGATTTCGGCCAGTAATGGGCCAACCGATAGCACGGTCATATTGGGCAGAATCTCACTCTGAGGGAGCGTATCGGTCAAGATAATTTCCTTGAGAGTCAGGCTCCTGAGTTTCTCGTAGGTTTTGGCGGTCATGAATCCGTGGGTGAAGGCCAGATAGACATCTTTACATCCGCTATCGCGGCAAATCTTCACCGCGTTGACGATACTGCTGCCGGTATTGACCTCATCATCGACCAGCAAAACGTTACGCCCCTCGACGCTGCCGATAATCGACATGACTTCTGGGCGTTCGGCGTTATCGGTGCGACGCTTCTCAACCAGCGCCACGGGGACGCCTAATGTTTCGCCCCAATTGCGGGCTTGCTTGGCGAAACCGAGGTCTGCCGAAACCACCGTCAAATCCGCGATGTCTTTGTCTCTGATGTAATCACTCAGCAGATAAAAGGCGCGGATGACATCGCCGGGGATATTGAAAAACCCCTGCACCTGCCCCGCGTGCAAGTCAACCGTCATCCAACGGTCAACGCCCGCCGCCTCAATCATATTGGCGACCAGACGCGCTGTAATCGGCACACGCGGCTGATCTTTTTTGTCGGAGCGGCCATAGCACAGGTATGGGATGACGACATTGATACGGGCGGCGCTGTCACGCTTGAGCGCGTCCACCATAATCAACATCTCGAAGAAGTTCTCATGGACGGGTGAACTCATGGTCTGCACGACATACACATCTTTGCCGCGCACGCTCTCGCCGATTTTGATGAAGATATTCTCGTTAGAGAACATCTGCCGTTCGTATTTCCCCGGCTGCATACCGAGGTAGCCGCAAATCGACTCTTCTAGGTGTTTGGCGGACGAGCCGAAGAATATCTTCATCTCGCCGGACGGGCGCCAATCGCGGTCTTGCGGGGAATCATATTTCGTTCCGGGAATCTTCACGGGGAGCCTCTGGGGGAATATCGGTCAGAAGGTTATCTCCTAGAGTCTATCCCGTCCGCTAGAGGCGGGCAAGGTGCGAGTGCAAAATCCCCACGTCGGCGGGCGCACGGTTTTGGTAGGGGCGGGGCCATGTCCCCGCCCGCCATGTCCCCGCCCGCCATGCAACAATCTGAATCCGCGCATGAGGATTCCATCCCTGCTAGAACACCCGTAACTTCTCACAAAAACTTTCGACTCGCGCTCTGCGCGAGAACTGCTTAGGCTAAAACGACGCTACGCGCCGTTTTTCGGGCTACGCCCGACCGC
>DAOTTP010000292.1:0-6341 GCA_034437835.1 Anaerolineae bacterium
CGCCGTCGCCCATCAGCCCGACGCCGAGCGCCACCTTGACCGTCACCCCTAGCGTCACGCCGACCAACACGCTCCCGCCGGTGTTGATTCTGCCGCCCAGCCCGACTCCTTAAATGGAACAGTATGTTATAATCTCGTAGCCTCAATGCCCCTGAAAAACGTTTGTTTTACGCGAAAAAAGCCATCATCAATCACAAAGGACTATGAAATTTGGATCACTTAGCGGTCTTTAAGCAGAAATTTGTCCAGCTTAGGGATATGGGTTTTGTGAAAAGTCTACGGCGTGAGCCTACCGGGATTGGTTATACTTTTGAGACTTTGATGGGGATTGTCGAAAATAACGCAGCTTTACCCGACTTTGAGGGATATGAGATTAAGGCGCATCGTTCAGGTTCTAATAGTCTTATCACTTTATTCACCTTCAACCGTAAAGCATGGAAAATCCCGCCCCTGACTGCTATTCAGAAATATGGCTCTATCGATTCCAATGGACGATTAGGGTTATACTATACTATCAAGCGTATCCCCAACAGTGTTGGTCTCTACACCTATATTGAAGATGACAGCTTATCTGTCCGGCATGTATCTGGAGAAATTGTGGTATCTTGGACAATAGCGGATATGGTCGCGCAGTTTTCCAAGAAAATTTCAAAATTACTGTTTATCTCGGCACGTAGCGAACAGCGCGGTGATGCTGAATATTTTCATTACTACCGCGCCCAACGGCTTGAAGAAACGTCAGAAGCTGTCCTTATTGACCAATTCATCAACGAGAATATCACCATTGATGTGCGGTTGCACGATGCAGTCACACGCGCAAGAAATCATGGGACGGCCTTTCGTGTTTATGAGGATAAATTGCCCTTGTTATTTAAGAAAGTCGAAGACCTATGACTTACCCTGTCCTCAATGCGCCTGAATATGATTTCACCGGACAAGCTTACGCCTCCCAATACCCCAATTTACATCGTTATCCCGCAACCATGTTGCCACAATTGGGGATTAAAATTTTGCGGGATTTATCTATAAAAGCTACTCGGATGCTTGACCCCTATTGCGGTTCTGGATCGTCTTTCACGGCTGCCTCGGTTCACGGAATCCGCCAGATGGTCGGTTATGACCTCAATCCATTGGCGGTGCTAATCACACGCGCCAAATTCACACGCCTTAATCATGATGAAATTTATCAGATTTCACGTTATTTACGCGAAGTCGTGTGGGAAGATGACCTAGAAGACACCGAGACTCATATTGACCTCATCCCAAATTTCACTAACCTTGCTTATTGGTTCTCATCATCCGTCATTCAAAAACTAGCGCGACTGCGTTATCTGCTCAATACCATCGAAAACGAAGATAACCGTCGGTTATTCTTAGTCGCATTTTCCGAGACGATTCGAGATTGTTCTTATGTCCGAACACGAGAATTTAAGCTATATCGTATTAAACCAGAGCAAATCGTAAGTTTTGAACCTGATGTTTACGGGGTGTTTTTCACTCATCTTAAACGCATACGAGAAACCTATATCCACATCTATACGCGCCTGATTGACAAGCTGGATAACATTTCTATTGATTGTGCTCCCTACACATCCTCAAAAGAAACTTATGATCTTGTGTTAACCAGTCCACCCTATGGCGACAGTCGTACAACCGTGGCTTATGGTCAGTTTTCAGCCCTATCCAACGCTTGGATGGGCGTGGAAAACGCCCGCCAAATCGACCAGATGTTGATGGGGGGACACGCTCGCAAAAATCTTTTTGAATATGGTGTGATGGCTGATGTCATTCATTATATTGCCATACAAGACATCAAACGTGCTTATGAGGTCAGCGCCTTTTATCAGGATTTAGCCGATTCAATCCGGTTTGTCGCGTCGGGAATAAGCCCCGGCGGGTATAGCATCTATGTCGTTGGGAATCGCACAGTAAAAGGAATTCAACTGCCGACCAATCAATTTATCGCCGAACAATTTGAGGCAGCTGGCCTGATCCATTGCGCGACTATGCAGCGAACCATCAGTAGTAAGGTGATGCCTAGTCGCAATTCTCCCTCCAATATCGCTGGCGAAACCGCCCAGACCATGCAGCACGAATATATCGTCGTTTGCCAACAGCCTTCTTGAAGGCTATCAGGAAATAATCGCTCGGATTTGAGATGATCGGGGTGATTCTAACGCCCAACTTCTAACATCCCACTGATAACTCTGAGGATGTGATTTTGCCGCTCAACCCGACGTTTACCCCGTCGCGCACGGTCACGCGCCCGCCCACCGTCACCCCGATCCCCACCACGCCGTCGCCCATCAGCCCGACGCCGAGCGCCACCTTGACCGTCACCCCTAGCGTCACGCCGACCAACACGCTCCCGCCGGTGTTGATTCTGCCGCCCAGCCCGACTCCTTAAAAAGACGGCGGTTTACAGAACAATCATGCTATAATTCAACTCTGAGAATCGCCAAACAAGGACGCCCCCGCCGATGACCAATACCGCCGCCGAAGAATTTGTCAGACGTTGGGCCGTCGCTGATTTGCGCGAGCAGCAAGCCGCGCAGAGTCACTTCAATGAATTGTGTCACTTGTTAGGCGTTCAGACCCCTACCGAGGCCGACCCCAAGGGCGAGTTTTTCACGTTTGAGCAGCACGTCACCAGAGACGGGGGCAAGGCTGGGCGGGCGGATGTGTGGTACAAAAAGCGCTTCGCGTGGGAATACAAAGGCAAGCGCAAAAACCTAGACGCGGCCTATTCGCAACTCCAGAGCTATTCTTCCAGCCTTAATTTCCCCCCATTATTGGTGGTCTGCGATTTGTTGGAATATCGCATTTATCCGCAATGGCCGAATATCGACCATCGCCCGTGGATCGTGCTGAACGAGGGGTTGAAGACCGAATACGGGCGCGACTTGCTCCGCCGTGTGCTGACCGACCCCGACTCGTTTTACCGTGAGCGTCAGGGCGAGATTGACCGCCGTGAGCGCATCACTGCCGACCTCGCACGCCAATTCAGCCGTTTGGCGCAGATTTTACAAGACGAACGCTATGGCGGCGCGGTACGCTATGACCCCATGCAAATCGCCCGTTTTTTGACCAAATTATTGTTCGCCATGTTCGCAGAAGATATTGACCTGTTGCCGGTATTCAACGGTCAAAAGGTGCTGGAATTCATTTTTGAACATTCGCGCAAAGACCCAGAGGTATTCGCCTCGGCCATCAAAGAACTGTTCGGCGCGATGGCGGGCAAGCAGCCGCGCATTTACCTCCAACGTGTCCCCTATTTCAACGGCGGCCTGTTCGATGATAAAGCCGACGACCTCGTGTTAGACCTCAGCACCAATGAGGACGCCCGTAACGTGCTGTTCGAGGTCAATTTGCGCGATTGGAAAGAGGTCGAGCCGAGCATTTTCGGCACGTTGTTCGAGCGTGCGCTTGACCCGACCAAACGCGCCCAACTCGGCGCACATTACACCAGCGAAAACGACATCCGCTTGGTGATTGAGCCGGTGCTGATGAGTCCGCTGCGCCGCCGTTGGTTAGAGGTGCTGACGCAGGCCGCGCCGTTGTGGGTGGATTTCAACAGCGACGCCCCGCGCACCCAATCGGCGGCCAAAGCCAAGCTCAAGGCGTTGTATGACCAGATGTTAGAAGAAGTCGCGGCGGTGACGGTGCTAGACCCGGCCTGCGGCTCTGGCAATTTTTTGTACGTCAGTTTATTGGCGCTCAAAGATTTTGAGGAAGAAATCCACAGTCACTTCAAGCCGTTGGGTCTGCCGGTAGAGCGCCGCGTGTCGCCCCGCCAATTGATGGGGATTGAGTTGAACGGGTTTGCGGCGGAATTGGCGCATGTCGTGGTCTGGATTGGCGACTTGCAATGGCAGCACCGTAAAGAGGGGTATAGCTTACGGACGCGCTTCTTGAGTGACACATCCACCCCCGTGATTGATGAGCGTCTTGAGGAGGGGCAACCGCCGCGCATTTTGAACGCCGACGCGATTCTGCGCTATGACTCGCACGGCGTGGCGTATGAACCAGAATGGCCGTCCGCCAGCGTGATTATCGGGAATCCGCCGTTTTTGGGTGGGAATAAAATTCGGTCTGAACTCGGTAAGTATGTTGATGACCTGTTCAAGCTGTATGAGGGACGTGTCCCCGCCTTTGCCGACCTCGTGACGTATTGGCACGAAAAAGCACGGGCGCACATTGAGGCGGGCAAGGCCAAACGCGCCGGTTTGATTTCTACCAACTCTATTCGCGGCGGCGCGAATCGGACTGTTTTGGAGCGCATTAAGCAGACCGGTAATATTTTCATGGCGTGGAGCGATAATCCGTGGATATTGGAAGGTGCAGCGGTACGGATTTCGTTAGTTGGGTTTGATGATGGCACTCAGACCGAACGCTTATTAGATGGAAACCCTGTTACGGTGATTAACGCCGATTTGACCTCTACTGTTGACATCACACAGGCGAAACCATTGAAAGAGAATCGTGAAATATCTTTCATGGGACCTTCGCCAAAAGCACCCTTTGACATCTCTAGTGAGATAGCGAAAGAGATGTTGGCCGCAAAAAACAGTTCGGGAAAATCAAACTCTTATGTTGTTCGTCCCGTGGTTAGTGCGGTGGATATTGCACAAAGATCGCGTGAGGAATGGACGATTTATTTTCCACCAGACACGACAGAACAAGAGGCTATGGAATATGAAGCGCCTTATCAATATGCAATGAAGGTTGTGAAACCAATCAAAGAGATGAGTAAACAGACCTCATCTGAGAAGTCTCGTTGGTGGTTATATTCTCGCCCTCGTCCAGAAATGTTAGCCAAAATCAACCACCTCTACAGGGTTATCGTTACACCTGCTGTTTCTAAGCATCGGTTATTTATTTGGATGCCCGTTGGGATTGTGTCCAATCAAGGTACATTGGTTTTCGCCCGCGACGATGATTATTTCTTTGGCGTGCTGCATTCGTATATCCATGAGATTTGGTCACTCCGGCTGGGGACATCACTGGAAGATCGTCCGCGTTATACGCCAACCACCACCTTTGAAACCTTCCCGTTTCCGCCCAATCAGGCGGTTGGTAGGGACAGCATCCATGCTGTCCGCCCAGACCTCCCCGATTCAGTGATTGTTTCGGCTTTGGACAGCACGGACAGGATGGATCCTGTCCCTACAACAGATGATGGTGATTCGGGGGACACCGCCGGTATCAAGCCCGATTCATCGCTTGCGTTTGCTGTTCCCCCCTCGCCCCTTGTGGGAGAGGGGTCGGGGGTGAGGGGTATTGCCCTTGCCGCCGCCGCCCTCCATGCCGAGCGCCACGCATGGCTGAATCCGGTGGGCATCATGTCGTCTGACCCGCTGCTGAAAAAACTCACGCTGACCAATCTGTATAACGCGCTGACCGACCACCGCGCCGGAAAAACCATCAGCCGCGAGGCGTTCCCATTTGAGGGCGCGAAATTCATCCCCCGACTGGCGCAACTCCATACCGCGCTAGACTCGGCGGTGCTGCACGCCTATGGGTGGGATGACCTGATTGGGAGTGTGCGTACCCCTGCCGGGGATGAGGAAGTTCTGCGCCGCCTGCTGGCCGAGAATCTGCGGCGGGCGGGGTCTTAACTAACCATCGCCTGATTCGCCTCAGTAGGGACGCGGCAATGCCGTGTCCGTGTTCAGATTGCATGATGTAGGGACGCCCTTCTGGGCGTCCGCCTGTTCCGAAAACGGACGGCAAGAAGGGCGTCCCTACGCCCTCTGAACGTGAGCCTTTTTTGACTAGTCGTCTGGGCCGCCGACGGTCAGTTTGACGTTGCTGTTGCGGATTTTTTCTTCGATTTCCAACGCAATCAGCGGATTTTCACGCAAGAACGCCTTGCTGTTCTCGCGCCCTTGCCCCAACAGGGCTTCGTTATAGCGGAAGAACGCGCCGCGCTTGTCGATGATGCCGAGGTCTACGCCGAGGTCCATGATTTCGCCGGTTTTGCTGATGCCCGCCTCTTCCGGCGTGAACATGATGTCGAACTCGGCCTCGCGGAACGGCGCGGCGACTTTGTTCTTGGTCACGCGGACTTTGGTGCGGCTACCAATCGTGTCGCCCCCGACCTTAATCGCTTGCACGCGCCGGATGTCAAAGCGCACCGACGCATAAAACTTCAGCGCACGGCCACCCGGGGTTGTCTCTGGACTGCCATACACAATTCCGATTTTTTCACGAATTTGATTCGTGAAAATGACCACACAGTTTGACGACTTAATCGCGCCCGCCAGTTTTCGCATGGCTTGTGACATCAGGCGCGCTTGGATGCCGACGTGACTGTCGCCCATCTCGCCTTCAATTTCGGC
>DAOTTP010000293.1:0-2373 GCA_034437835.1 Anaerolineae bacterium
GAGGCCGACTATGGCTTCCACGCTATGGAGATGGACTTGGCTTCATTCGAGAAGGGGCAATACGCACCGTTGTTCGAAGCGATGATGGCCGAGATGATGGACGAAGGCGAAATGATGGAAGAGGACATGACCGAAGGCGAAATGATGGAGGAGGACATGACCGAAGGCGAAATGATGGAGGATATGGTCATGCTCACCCCCGCCGTCATCGAAGGTGAAGACGAAGCCTGTACCGCCTTGCGCGCCGAGTTGGATACCTTCTTCTATGACGCCTTGACCAAAGACATGATGGGTATGGAGATGGAATCAGAAGGTTAAGCTTAACCTTCTAATTCTTACTGCGGGGTGTGGGCAACCACACCCCGTTTTGAGTCCTAATTATTCTATTTTTCAAATCTTTAGACCATCACAGTCCGTTTTTAAGCCTTGACGTGGTATCGTTATAATATTCACATAAAATTAAATAGCAATAAACCACCCTGTATAGGGAGCGAGAGACAGCACTATGGCGATGTTCCGGGGCTTGGAACAAGGCGATAAATATGACCGTCAGTATACGGATAATTACCTGTATAAGCGGATTGGCAGCTACCTTAAAGATTTTAAGCGCGAGGCGATTATCATCGTCGTCAGCCTGACGTTGCTCTCGTTTCTGGCCGCGTTCCAGCCGCTTTGGTTCGCTGACGCCATCGACGCGCTACAAGCGCAAGGCGCGGGTCTGCCGTGGTTCAAGTTTTATCAGCCCCCGTGGTTGTTCCAATCGTTCTATCACATGCAGCGGTCAGCGGGCGCATCTGACGCGCTGGTGTTTTTCGTGGTCGCGTTGACCGTTACCTCGTTCATACAATATTTTGTCGGATGGTTGCGGCGCTATCTGACGGGCGTGACGCTGGGCAGTATCGTGGCGAATCTGCGTAAAGATGCCTTCAATGCTGCTTTGCAACGCGACCTCGCGTTTTATGACAAGAATAAATCCGGCAAAATCGTCAGCCGAATCACCAACGATACGCAGGAGTTCGGTGAAGTCGCCATCATCGCCAGCGATGTCGTCACGCAGATGATTCAACTGGTCGTATTGATGGTCATTTTGTTCAGGGCGTCGTTTTGGCTGACGATGCTGCTGGTGCTATCGACTCCGGTCACATTGGCCGTCAGCGCAGGGTTTCGTGTCCTCGCCCGCAAAGTCAGTCGGACGGGCAGCCGCGCTACCGCCAACGTCAACGACGCCATCCAAGAGAGCGTCAGCGGTATCTCCGTCGCCAAGAACTTCCGTCGCGAGACGCTACTCTATGACGAGTTCAGCAAGGTCAATCGGCAGTCGTTCCGGGCGAATTTGTGGCGCGGATTGGTGCTGGCGGCGGTCTTTCCAGTCTTGAACATCGTTGCTGGGACGGTCATAGCGCTCGTAACCTATACGGGGGCGCAAGCGGTGGTATGGGGTCAGGTCACACTGGGCGTGTGGTATTTGTTCATTCAGGGCGTTGACCGCTTTTACTTCCCAATCCTCAACCTCTCGACGTTTTGGAGCCAGTTCCAGCAAGCGCTGAGTTCTACCGAGCGTATTTTCGCCTTAATTGACGCCGATAATACGGTCAAGCAAATCGCGGATGAGCCAGTGAAGTCGATTCAGGGCAAAATTGAATTTGACGATGTGACGTTCTCATACGACGACGGCACGGTTGTCCTCAAGAATTTCAATTTGACGATTGCGCCGGGTGAGAGCGTAGCGTTTGTCGGGCATACCGGCGCGGGTAAATCGACCATCGCCAAGCTGATTACGCGCTTTTATGAGTTCCAAAGCGGGACAATCCGAGTGGATGGGCGTGATATTCGGATGCTAAATCTGCATGATTATCGTGGCAAGCTGGGGTTAGTCCCGCAGCAGCCGTTCTTGTTCAGCGGGACGGTGCTGGACAATATCCGCTATGCGCGACCAGAAGCCACTGACGCGGAAATCGACACCATCGCGCACAGCATCGGTAAAGGCGAGTGGCTAGAAACGTTGCCGCATGGTCTGCTCACCGATGTCGGCGAGCGTGGCGCACGCCTGAGCATGGGGCAACGGCAATTGGTCAGTCTGGTGCGGGTGCTGGTTCAGAATCCGGCCATCTTCATCCTAGACGAGGCGACGGCCAGCGTTGACCCGTTCACCGAGTCGCAGATTCAAGAGGCGCTGGAGTTGATCCTCCAGAAATCGACTTCCATCCTGATCGCCCACCGACTGAGTACCGTCCGCAGCGCAGACCGGATTATTGTCTTGAAGAATGGCGAAATCATCGAACAAGGCAGCCACGAGCAATTGATGACCTCCGGCGGCCATTATTCCGAGTTGTACGATACCTACTTCCGCCATCAGTCGTTGGAATACATCGA
>DAOTTP010000294.1:0-13039 GCA_034437835.1 Anaerolineae bacterium
AATTTTATGCTCTAGAGCGTCAAATTGACTGAGGCGCGGGGAAATTCCTCCCTCAGATGATTGGGCTGAGTACAGGTCGAAATCTTATTTTCCCCTCAAATAGGGGCTGAGTAGTTACGCGCTTGAAGCGTATGAACGTGTTTTGAAAGAGTATCCAGACCATGAAGGCGCTAAGTGGCTTCTAACAGTCATTCGTCATATTAATGAGGATGATATTGCTACCTAACTTTGGACACTATCTGCGCCATGTGTTGTATGGTCAGCCCATCGCCTCTGCGATGGATTAGCGTCATCACCCCGATTGCCACTCGAATCAAAAAACCACCCTTATCCGATGTCAGATGAGAGTGGTTTATAGTTAGCCTAGAACGGGATGTCGTCTGGGTTGGAGGGGGGATTGTTGTTGCCGCCACCGCGATTGCCACGGGGAACATTCTGCTCATCGTCGCCACGGCCACCGCCGCCACGATTTCCGCCGCCGCCGCCGCCCGCGCCACGGTCAGCCGCGAAACCGCCGCCGGGGGCATCATTCTCGCCGCCTTCTTGCCGCTGGCCGAGGAATTTAACTGTGTTGGCGGTGATTTCTAGCGTCGCAGCCGGTTGCCCAGCCTTGTCGGTATAGGCTGAGGCCGTGACCTCACCGACCACCATCACTTGTTTGCCTTTGGTCAGATATTTACCCATCGTCTCAGCCAACTGACGCCAACACGTCACGCGAAACCATGTCGTCTCGTCGCGTTGGTCGCCGCCAGCCGTGGTATAGCGCTTGTTGACCGCCACCGAAAAGTCGCAGACGGCCACGCCGCCCTGCGTATAGCGCATTTCGGGGTCACGCCCCACATTGCCGATAATGGTGATTTGTTGATACATGGGGATGTCTCTCCTTTGGTCGTCGAATCCCGTGTTTGTGTCATGTTCTGTGTACTCAAAGAGTTATCACAGAAATAGTATAGCACATAAATTCGTTTTTATGACATTAGAAATCATCTGGAAACCTATGGGGTGAGCAAATACCCCACAAATATTCCCTCCAATAACCTCTAAATCCTATTGTATGACATACCTTGCAAAAAGCAAACAATAGACCTGCGTTAAGGCGAAAAATCGGGTGTCTAAAATCCAACCGATGATGGAACGGCACGCCCCAAAGAGTCGTACAGGGCGTAGGACTGTGCCTTATGGCAACTTATTTTCCGCGTAGTTTGCGCCATAGCGGGCGGAGGCGCGCTTTGATCGTCTCCAGCCGGTTATGGCGAGTCGCATAGGCGGCATTGGCGGCCTTAAACTCGGCGACTTCGCGCTGAAAACCCGCGCCCTGTGACTCGACCAGCGCCAAGAAGCGCGTTTTCGCCCAATCATAGACGGCGCGTTCTTGTGTCGTCAGGTCGATGAGTTGTTCGCGGATACCCGGCGGGGTGTCTTTGCGCTCGCCGGTATTGCGACGGATATAATGCAGCGGCTTCGTCCAGCCGCACAGCCGCGCCATCAATAAGAGGCTCTCATCATAATATTCGGTCAGCCCGACGAACGCGAAATGGGTTTCGATATTGGCTTGTGCCTGCGCGACGGCATCCACCCCAACTGAACAAGGGCGGTGCTTGGTCAATTCGGCCTCATCGCCGCCAATCAGACGGCTAATTTGGGTCTGAGTCACCCACGACTTGGCGATGTGTTCCGGCCATCCGATTTCGCCGCTCAGATATTTGGCATGGTTGGGCGATTTATTGAACCTAAATTCGTAATAATAGCTGGCGACGGCGCGGTTTACCGGGTCGCGTATCAGCGCGAAATACTGCGAGTCTTGGGGCAAATAACGGTGTACTCCATACGAAAAATGCCCCCACACCGCTTGCGTGGATGCTTTTTGCTCCGGCGTCAGCGCCCGTAACCCCTCGACTGCGGATGGGCGCGGCACATAATACAGCCCGTCGCCATATTGCCGGTCAAGGATGGTATGGAGGGTTGTGCCGCCAGTGTGTTCGATATGGAGGAAGATAGGGAGAGTCATAAAAAATAGTGATGAGTGATGAGTGATGAGTAAGGGCAAAACCATGTGTGCGCCTGTTGCTTTATCACCAAGCCCAACACCGAATTTTGCGTTTATAGCCGATTAAATCTACAAGCCATGTTTAATCGGCAACCTACTCAGGACTCATCACTCAGGACTCGCTTAGGCGTAGCCCAACACGCCGACGACATCGCGGACGGCCTTGGCGCTGATTTCCAGCATGGCCTTCTCGTTGTCGTCCAACTGCATCTCAATCACCCGCTCGATCCCGCCCGCGCCCAAGACCGCTGGGACGCCGATGAACAGGTTTTCATAGCCATACTGACCCTTGAGGTAGACGGCGGTGGGGATGACGCGCTTCTGGTCGCGCACGATGGCCTCGACCATCTCGACCACGCCAGCGGCGGGCGCATAGTAAGCGCTCGTCCCCAACAGGCCGACGATTTCGCCGCCGCCCTTACGGGTGCGCTCGATGATGGCTTGCAGTTTTTCTTCTGAAATCAACTCACGGATGGGGATGCCCGCGACGCTGGTGTGGCGCGGTAGCGGAACCATCTCGTCACCATGACCGCCCAAGACGATGGCGTGGATGTCGCGGACGCTCAAGCCGAGTTCCATCGCCAAGAACGCCTTATAGCGGGCGGTATCCAGCGCACCGGCCTGACCCAGCACGCGATTAGCCGGGAAGCCCGACTCGGCCAGCGCGACGTGGCACATGGCGTCCAGCGGGTTGCTGACGACGATTAGGACGGCGTTGGGCGAATACTTGGCGACTTCGCGGGCGACCTGACCGACGATTTCTTGGTTGGTCTTTACGAGGTCGTTGCGGCTCGTCCATTGGCCGGTCACGGGGTCTTTCTTGCGCGGCACGCCTGCGGTGATGACCACGACATCGCTCTCAGCGGTTTCTTCGTAGCCTTCGCTGCCGGTGATGGTGATGTCGCTCCTGAGGACGGGCGCGGCTTCGGTCAGATCAAGCGCCTTGCCCTTGCCGAGGTTCTGCACGCGGTCAACCAAGACCACATCGCCCAATTCTTTGGCGGTAATCCACGTCGCGCAGCTTGCGCCGACGTTACCCGCGCCGATGATCGAAATCTTTTTGCGACCCATGAGGGATACTCCTTGTGCTAAAGTGGGGTGAAAAAATCAACCAACGAATGGGTTTCATTATAAGCTGATTGATGGGGCGCGGGTATTGTGAAGTTTAGGATTAGTTGGGTTAATATCAAGTGATTCTGTTGTGGTATGCAATTGTACAAACAATACGCATATGATGATGTTTGTAAAAACACCAGTATTGTCATCCGTTTTCAGGGGTTTGAGCGGACGCCCAGAACGGCGTCCCTACGTTTTTGTTTGTAAGAGAGGGTAATGATAGCCTTATGCGTCTCACGAATGCTTTCCGAAATGCGTCAATAGCGGTAAAAATCGCCATCTTTGCGTTACTCACGACCTTGATATTCATCGTTTCGTTGGTCAGCCTCATCGCGCCGAATATCTTAGGGGCTATCGCAAGCTACGGACAAGAGCAGGCCTTGAGCGAGGTCAAGATCGTCCAATCCCAATTTACCCTGCTCGAGAAACAACTCACCAGCGCGACAAGTTTCCTCTCATTCGCCTCTGGCGTGAGGAGTGCGCTAGAAAATGGCGATCTTGGGGCGCTTAGGGCGTCAGCCATATTGTTCCAAGACGACGCGCTGACGCTAGATTTTGTCCACGTTGTCAGGTTGGATGGTGGGGTGGTCGTCAACCTCCAGAAATTTGTAAACCGCGTAGACCGTGACGGCCTAAAGTTGCTCGCGGATGAGGCCTTTGAACAGGGGACGACATCTGGACTGGTCGGCTCAACTGTTGATGGGGAGGCGGCTGCACCAGTGTTGGTGACAGTTTCTTCGGTTAAAGACTCATCCGGGACGCTGTTAGGTGCGGTACTGGTCGGGCGGCGTGTCGACACGGCCTTTATGGATCAATTGAGGCTGGAGCGCGAGGAAACCCATGTTGGCCTGCTCTATCAGGGCGGGCTTGTGGCTCAGACAACGGGCGCGCCCAACGAGATTGACCGCTTGGATGAAGCAGCTGACCTTATCGCGCAGGCGCAAGAAGGCGAAATCCCTGTGAAGGTGTCGCTAGGCGGGTTAATCAACAACACGCCGGACATCCAAGCGTATGCGCCGGCCATAGTCGGCGGGAGTACGGTTGGCGTGTTCGCTTTGCGTATTGAGTACAGCGTGCTATTTAGCTTGCAAGCCAAACTCATGGAGAATATCCGCATCGCGGTGGTGATTGTGGCCTTGATTGTGTCAAATGTGCTGGTGGTGTTGATTCAGCAGGGCATCATTCGCCCGGTCAGAAACCTCATCGGGCAAATTGAGCGCATCACCAGCGGCGATTATAGCGAACGGCTTGCGGTGCTATCGACAGATGAAATCGGGCGTATGAGCGCGTCATTCAACCGTATGAGTGATGTCGTGCAGCAGCGCGAGGCCGATCTGAAGACCTTGAATCAGACGTTGGAGCAGCGCGTCAGAGAACGCACCCGTGAAATGCGCGAAGCCCGTGACGATGCTGTGGCGGCGCAGCGGCTCGCTCAAGAGAACTCGCGCCTGAAATCAGAATTCCTCGCAACCATGTCCCACGAACTCCGCACGCCGCTCAATGCGATTGAAGGGTTTAGCGGTATTATGTTGAGCGGGATGGGGGTGGAACTCTCGCCGATTGCCGAGGACATGATGAAGCGTGTCAGCGCCAACAGCAAGCGGCTACTGCACCTGATTAATGACTTCCTTGACTTGTCACGCATCGAGTCTGGGCGGCTTGATTTCGTAAAAGAGCCGTTGAACATCCGGCGACTGGCGAAGCGGTGGCGCGAGTCGGTCAGCGTTCTAGCCGAGGAAAAACGACTGGACTTCAAGGTCGTGATTGATGAGAACGTCCCTGAGACCGTGATGAATGATGAGGACGCTTTGACCAAAATCGTCATCAACCTCTTGAGCAATGCCTTCAAGTTCACCCGTCAGGGGAGCGTTGAACTCCGGTTAGAAATGCGGGAATCTCGGTTTATCATTAAAGTTACAGATACCGGAATTGGTATTCCCATCCACGCCCGTGACTATATTTTTGAGGAGTTCCGCCAAGTAGACGGTTCTTCTAAGCGGGAATATGGGGGTACGGGGTTGGGGCTGGCGCTGGTGAGTAAATTAACACGCTTACTGAACGGGTCTGTCTTGTTGGAGAGCGAAGTCGGCAAGGGCAGCGTGTTCACGGTTGAACTGGCGTTAGAAGCAGAGGAGATTTTGGCATGACCAACCATATACCGCGTGAACTATTGAAAGGCTGGGTCATCGTTGTGATTGATGATGAGCCGGATAACCTCGAACTCGCCCGCTATATCCTGCACTATTACGGTGCGGATGTGCATACGGCCAAGAACGGTCAGGAAGGTTTGGAGGTCGTCAAGCGGGTTAAGCCGCGTTTCGTCATCTCTGACCTGTCGATGCCAGAGGTCGATGGCTGGGCATTCTTGTCACAACTGCGCGAATCAGGGACGGATGTGGCGCAGACTCCGGTGATTGCCTTGACCGCCCACGCCATGCGCGGAGACCGCGAACGGGCTATACAAGCCGGTTTCCACAATTACCTGACCAAGCCCTTGACCATCGCGACCTTCATGGATGAGCTTTTACACCTCCTGCTAGACATCCCTGAACTGAGTGAACATCTTGTCATCTAGCGTCTGTGGGGAGAAATAGCCATGTTACCTCTACCAATCCTGATTGTTGAGGATGACCCCGATGCCAGATCGTTGGTATCGCATATCGTCCATCACCTGAATATGTCTTATGAAGCGGTTTCGGATGGCGAACTCGCGCTGAATATGCTGTATGCATCGGGTAAGCATTATAGCGCCGTAATTATCGACATCGCTTTACCGGGTAAAGACGGGTGGGAATTGGTGCGCCATATCCGCAACCAAATCGCCACCGAATCGCTCATCTGTATCGCCGTCACCGCATACCACACGTCTAAGACCCGTGAACTAGCGGTTTTATCGGGTTTTAATGCCTACTTCCCTAAGCCAATAGATGCCACGCATTTCGCCCGTGAACTTTCGAACCTGTTGGCTCAGCCCTAAAAGAGATTCCCCGATATGCACACCCTCATCGACAACACGCAACAAAATTGCCAAATTGGTTGGCATATCCCCAATCGTGTGCTTCAGGTCAGTATTGTAGGGGTGTATACGCCGCAGAATGCGACCCATGTCAACGCTAAATTGCTGGAGGTATTGAATAAGGTAGAGCAGCCGTTAATGTTGCTGATGGATTGTTCGGCCATGTTGCGCCCGGCCAACTTCGAGACCATCCGCCACGAACAGGCTTTTATGCACCACCCAATGTTGTCGCAGATTTACGTCGCCTCCAATGACCGTTTGGTGCGTTTTTCGATGATGGTGATTTTCAACGCATCTTCGGCGGCTTTCCGTGTGTTTGATTCGATTGGGCAAGCGCGGATTATGATTGAAGCGCTCATTGGCAAACGGTAGCCTGTACGGACGCCATTCTTGCCATCTGTTTTCAGAACAGGGGATGGACTACAGTCATCACATGAGCCGCGTTATATGCCAATCGTTGTAGGGGTAGGTTTGGTATGAGAGTGGTTTGTTTTGCTTAATATTGCGCCAGACTGAGATACCGCAATTTAACCTTTGGTAGAATGCCAAGTATAATAGGAAAAAATGTCCAGTAATTAGGGATACACCCATGAAAATTCGCACGCTCTGGTTGGTTGTGATGGCGGTGCTTCTCCTTACGGTTGGTTCCGCGACCAGCGCTGCGCCAGTGAGCTTTGATTCGCTGGCACAGCCCCATCTGGTAGCTCAGGATACTCAGTCTGATTCCATCGCGCCCAGTTTTGAAGCTGGGGCAGGCTTGGAACCCCGATTGGCGTTGCCGGAAACCACCCCGCAAGCTCGGACAGGCGTGCAGCCGACTTCCCTAATTCAACAGCGCAAACTCACTGCCTCCGATGCAGCCACCAGCGACCAATATGGCTTCTCCGTCGCCATCAGCGGCGATACCGCCATCGTCGGTGCGCCGCAAGATGATTATTCGGCCTTCATTAATTCAGGCTCGGCCTATGTCTATACCCGCACATTCAGCGGCGGCATCGGCACATGGACTCAGCAAGCCAAACTGACCCCCGCTACCGGCCTGAACGCTTTGCGTTTTGGGCGTTCGGTAGCCATAGACGGCAATACCGCTGTGATTGGTTCTGATTCTGGGGCGTATGTCTTTACGCGCAGCGGGACGGTCTGGACTCAGCAGGTGATTTTGACCGGCGGCGACGCCCTAACCGACGATCACGCCGGGATGCGCGTGGCGCTGAACGGGACGACGCTGGTTTTTTCTACGCCTAACCACGATACTGGCGCGAGTAACGCGGGCGCGGCTTATGTCTTTACCGGGGGTGGCGCGTCTTGGACTCAACAAGGCAAACTGAACCCACCCAGCGCCACGGCCAATGCGCTGTTCGGGACATCGGTTGACTTGACCGGCAATACGGCGGTGGTCGGTGAGCCGGGGGCGGATGCGTCCGGCGCGGACAGCGGCGCGGTGCAGGTCTTTACCCGTAACACAGGGGTATGGTCATACAGCCAGACCTTGACCGGGACGGGCTTGGCGGCTGGCGATGGGTTAGGCACGAGCGTGGCGATTGAAGGTACGAATATCGTGGCCGGTGCGCCCACCCGTGACCACAACAGCCAGACCGACAGCGGCGCGGCCTTCCTCTACACGTATAACGGCAGCACGTATGCGTTCACCCAAGTATTGGCTGCGACGGGCAGCGCATCTGGCGACCAAGCGGGCGCGTCGGTAGATGTGCAGGGGACGCGAGTGGTGGTTGGGATGCCCAATGCCGATGTCTCATCGTTTGCAGACGCGGGCGCGGTGGTGATTTATGGGTACACCGGCACGTCATGGGTCGAGGAGACTCGCCGTACCGCCAGCGATTCCACCGTCGATGACCAATTCGGCACGTCGGTGGCGCTAGATACCTATACCTATGTGGTCGGCGTGCAGATGGGCAATGCAACCGGCGCAACCGATAGCGGCGCGGCCTATGTGATCGTAGAGTACAGCATCATCAATACCCCGGTCACGGCCACGCTGGGCGAGGGCGTCAGCAGCGGGGTATTGCCCGTGCGCTTGACCAGTCGCCCGATTTCGACGGTGACGCTGACGGTTGACCCCGACGCGCAATGCGACCTCGGCTCTGGTGCGGGCGCACCCGTCATCCTGACCTTCACCAGCGCGAATTTCGCCACGCCACAAAATGTGACCATCACGCCGTTTGATGATAATGTGGTCGAGTCTAACCATACCTGTAGCGTGGTATATACCCCGTCAGGCGATACCTTCTATAACGGCGAATCGCGCACCAACACTATCAACATCAGCGACAACGACCAAGCGTTCGTCTCGATTGGCGATGTCACGGCCTTTGAAGGCAACACCGGCTCGCCGGTCATCACCTTCACCGTCAGCCTGACCAACCCCGTCCCCGGCGGCGTGACCATGACTTATAGCACCGCCAATGGTACAGCCGTCCACAATGTTGATTACATTAGCGCTAGTGGGTCGGTCAGTTTTCCAAGCAGCAGCACGACCCCGCAGACGGTCAGCATCACGCTCATCCCAGACCGTCGCCCAGAACCCGGCAGTCGCCAATTCACGCTAACGCTGGCTGGCTTGACGTCCTCGTTCGGCGGGCTAGTCCAGTTCCTAGACAGCCAAGCGATTGGAACGATCACCGATGACGATGCGGGCGGCGCGGCGGACTATCAGGACACGACCTGTATCAAAGCCAATACCGGCGACTCGGTGCTGACGCCTTCTGAATATGTCGCGTTCAATTACGGCCTCGGCACAGGCGCGGGCGATGTCATCGGCGTGAATTCGCGCTTGTTGTGGGATACTGACGGCGCTGGCAACATCGTCTTGGGTCTTGAAAGTGGCGCGGGCAGCCTGAACGATTTCGTAGTCGTCTATATCGACTCGGTGGTCGGCGGTTTTGGCGCGACCACCAATTTCACCGATGAATCATCACCACAGGCGGCTGCGGCCTCTGGGCAGGGCGTCGGCACGACCCTGAGCGCTCCGCTGACGTTCGGCGCCAACTTCCAGCCAGATTACGCCATCGTCTTCACCCAGAACTCGATTTACAGCAGCTACGCTGGCTTGTTCCAATTGAAATCGGGCGAACCGCATTTCCAAGTCCGCACGCTGTCGCAGAACGTGACCAATCAGCCCAGCACCCGCGCCTATGAACTGTCTGGGTTGACCGGCACAGACCTCGGCCTCGCCCCCGGCGGCACGTTCAAGTATGTGGCGACCCTGATTAACCCGTTGACGGCCTTCCGTTATAACGAATTCGTCGGCGTCGAGAGCGTCCCCAGCAGCAATATCGGCGCGAACCCGTTCACCATGAGTGCGGATGATTACAGTTCGATTCAAGCCTTCGACCCGGCCATCGTCACGATTGACGACCACACGCTGGGCGAGGGCGGCGGCAATATGGTGTTTAACGTCTCTCTGACGCGGGCGATGACCGATTGCGAAATCAACGTGTTCTACTCGGTGCTGAGTGGCACGGCCATCACCGGCCAAGACTTTGGCGCGGCCAGCCCGCTGCCGGTCTTGTTCGCCATCGGTGAGACGGCCAAGACCATCACCGTCCCCATCCTTGAGGACGATATCGACGAATCCGATGAGCAGTTCACACTGACGATGGTGTTTGCGGGTAACGCCACCATCTCCTCAGATTCCAACCTCCGCACTGGGACGGGGACGATTACCGACAACGATTCCGCGCCGATAGTATCCATCAACAGCGTGACGATGACCGAGGGCGATAGCACGACATCACAGGCCACGCTCACCCTCAGCTTGACCAATCGTAGCGCCTTCCCGATTACGCTACGGGCGCGCACATTGGCGGGGACGGCGCTGGCAACTGAGGACTATGTGGCCTTCGACAATACTGTGACCGTCAGCGCGGGGCAGACCAGCATCACCGTGCCGGTACAGATTGTCGGCGACCTCGCCTATGAATTGACCGATGCGCTGACCGTGGAACTCAGCGAACCGACCAACGCGACTCTGAACGTGGCTGTCGGGAGCATCACCATCAACAACAACGATGCCATCCC
Organism: Anaerolineae bacterium; assembly: GCA_034437835.1. GTDB lineage: Bacteria > Chloroflexota > Anaerolineae > Aggregatilineales > Phototrophicaceae > Flexicrinis. The sequence goes on from DAOTTP010000294.1 coordinate 10,218, forward strand.
GTCGCTATCGGTGGTCGATGCGCCGAATATGACCGAGCCGGACAGTGGCACGGCGGCGATGACCTTTACCGTCCAGTTGTCACAAGCAGCTGGTGTCCCGATTAGCGTGGATTACTTGACCGCTCAGGATACCGCGACGCTGGCCGACCTCGACTATGTGACGACGGGCGGGACGTTGAGTTTCCCCAAGTTCACCGGCTCAGTACCGGTCAATGTGCCGGTCAATGGCGATACCAAGTTCGAGATTAACGAGCGTATCTTCCTTAATATCAGCAACCCGACGGTAGCCACGCTTAACGATACGCAGGGGCAGGGGCTTATCGTCAACGATGATACGCAACCCGTCGCCAACGTGGTCTCTGCCTCGGCATTGGAGGGCGGCGTCGGCACGTTCCCACAGGTGGTCGAAATCGTCCTGAGCAACCGCAGTTACCAAACGGTCACGGTCAATTACGCGATTGTGGAAGGCACAGCGACGCAAGGCGTGGACTTTGACGGCGTAGTAGGGACGCTGACCTTCATCCCGGATGATGTCAGCGAGATGGCGGCTTTCAACGTGTTTGGCGATGACGAGTTTGAGTCTAATGAGACGGTCTTGATCCAATTGACCGGCACGCTGAACGGACTTTTGGACGGGACATCTAACGGCGTCTTTACCATCCTTGATGACGATACTGGGCCGTCGCTCAGCTTGCCCAACTTGGCGGTTGAAGAGCGCAACAATGGTAGCGCCACTGTGACGTTCACCGTGACGCAGAACATCGTCACCGGCGCGGACACGACCTTCACGGTGACGGTCAGCGATGGCACAGCCACCGACGCCGACAACGACTATGAGCCTGCAACCTTTATGGGCAGTATCCCACGCGGCCAGACCGAGTACAACTTTGAAGTGGCCTATAACGGTGACATCAAATTTGAGCCAGACGAGACCGTCACGATTGCCCTGAGCGATATCGCGTTTGCCACGGCCAGCACGCCGACTGCCACGCTGGTCTTGACCAATGATGACACCCAGCCGAAGCTGAATATCATCGCCCCAGCCGATAGTAACGAAGGCACGGCAGCCAATACGACCCGCACGCTGACGGTTGAACTGACCAACGCCAGCTATCAGACCGTCAGCGTCAACGTCGCGCTCATCCCCGGCGATGCGACGGCTGCGGGCGGCGACTATACCGATTTCAGCACGACCCTGACATTTGACCCCGACCAACTCAGCAAGACGTTTGATATCACGGTCTTGGCTGACACTCTGTATGAGAACGATGAGGATTTCACGGCGCGACTGAGTGGGGCGGCCAATGGGGTGATTGATGATGCCGACGCCCGGATGCTGATCTTGAATGACGACGCTTTGCCGGTGGCGACATGGGCGAATCTGAGTGTGAATGAAGGCACGGATACCGTGACCGACTTCAACTTCACGCTACAACTCTCCAATCCGTCCGAAAATGTGACGTTTGTCGTGCTAGACAGCAGCGGAGGCACGGCTACCGCGCTAACTGACTATGCGCCATTGCGGAATGCACTGGTGATTTGGTCGGCTGGCACGACCCAATCCCAAGTTTTCAACTATGACGGCATCGTACCGGATGTTCGGAGCGAGGCCAGCGAGACGTTCAATATCGCCCTGACCAGCGCTTTCGGAGCGCAAATCGGCACGCCCAGCATCATTGTGACCATCCTTGATGATGAGAGCGAGACCGCGCTATTGGCGAATACCGGCTTCGACCTGTCACCAGCCGTTAAGGTTATAAGACCCGCTTCTTGGAAAATCGCCAAGCCCGCCACCAAGTCGGCAGACGACTTTGTGGTCTGCAATGTCGCGCCGCGCAAGGCGAAAGCAGTCGTCCCAGCCCAGACCGAACCTTGTTCGATGATGTTCAAAGGCGGGGGCGGCGAAAATACCAAACTGACCCAGAACGTGGCCGCCGCCCTGATTAGCGGCCTGACCGTCCGCCCGTATGACGGCCTGCGCCTGAGCTACAGCTATAACAGCACCAATACGCCCAATCTGGCGCTGAAAATCACGCATACCTATGCGACAGGGGCGAAAGTGGTCTATACCGCGCTGACGCCGTTGGGCAATACCGGCGGGCTGTGGCAAACCGTGACCGAGGAATTCCCGCTGTATGCCACCGACCTGACCAAAATCACGGTGCAGTTCATCCATAAGACCAGCAACGGTAGCAAACTATACGTCGATGATGTCACGCTGTTCTATGCGCCTCTCCTGACCGCGCCGCACCGTCGCGAAACCGACCCCTCGCTTGAGGCGTTGCCCTTGCCCGTCGCCCCAGATGGATTCCGGGCGACTCATTAGGCTAGGCTAACTCAACATTCATCCCCAAAACGGGCGACCTTGCTTTAAAGGCCGCCCGTTTTTCATTTTTCAAAAGATTAAAATTAACCCTTTATGGTGGTACTAAAACATAATGTTTGTCTTTTGTTATAAGAATCGACTCTTACACCAATGACTTATAAGACGCTTATCTTGATTTGAAGTATTTTATACTTCCCTCAGATGGGAAAAACCATAACCAAAACAATTTACGGACAAAACAATGACGTTCTCAAAAGTGACCTTTGAGGGGAGAATTTTTTATCCACTTGGCATATAATAACTCTTTCCGAGGCGGGAAACAGATATTACGGCATATTAGATAGTCTTTCGTAATCACTTGACACTCCCATACTCGGATCGTTATACTGAGTGACAGATGGAGACCATCGGGTACGTAAGTACCGAAAGCCGGAAATACATAGCCGACATTTTTAAGGCTTTGTGTTTTTGGTTTATGCCGTTTGGCATACGAAAG
>DAOTTP010000295.1:0-11026 GCA_034437835.1 Anaerolineae bacterium
CGTCATGTCGCCATCTTCATGACCGAAAATATGGTCGGTCACAAGCTCGGTGAGTTCGCGCCGACGCGCAGCTTCCGCGGCCACGTCGTCGAGAAGAAAAAGAAGTAAGAGGCGACTGAATCATGGAAGTGACCGCACGCACCAAGCATCTGTCTATCTCGCCCCAAAAGTTGCGCCTCGTGTGCGACAAGGTGCGCGGGCTGGACGCCCTCCAAGCCAAGAACGTCTTGGAGTTTATGCCGCAGAAGGGCGCTGGCTTCGTCATCAAGACGCTGAGTTCAGCACTCGCTAACGCGGAAAACAATTACGACATCGACCCGGCCACCCTGATTGTGGCGCAAATCTGGGCAGATGAAGGGACGCGCCTCAAGCGCGTGAAAGCCGGTGCGCGTGGCCGTTACAAGCCCCGCGTCAAGCGCCTTTCGCATCTGACCGTCGTGCTGTCGCCACGCCAGAATACGGAGGAATAACAGTATGGGTCGTAAAGTCCACCCTATTGGCTTTCGCCTGAAGGTCAATCGCGACTGGGAGTCGCGCTGGTATGCAGAAGGCCGCGATTATGTGGCGCTGCTGGCCGAAGACCGCAAAATCCGCGCCTTCATCAAGAAGGAAGCAGAGAAGGCGGGCGTCAGCCACACCGAAATCGAGCGTTTCCCGAACCAAGTGGTTGTCACCATCCACACCATGCGCCCCGGTATCATCATCGGGCGTGAGGGGAAAGCCGTCAAGAAGTTGAAGACTGACCTCGAAATCCTGACCGCTAAGAAGGTCAAGGTTGAGGTGAGTGAAATCGACAAGCCCGATATGGACGCTCAATTGGTGGCGGAGAACATCGCCGGTCAATTGATCCGCCGTATCGGTCACAGCCGCGCCATGAAGCGTGCAGTCCAACAGGCTATCCGCCTCGGCGCACAGGGCATCCGTATCGAAGTCTGTGGTCGTCTCGGTGGTGGTGATATGAGCCGCCGCGAGATGGTCAGCGAAGGTCGCGTTCCTCGTAACACGTTGCGCGCCCATATCGACTACGGAATGGCAGAAGCCCTGACCACCTTCGGGCAGTTGGGCATCAAGGTATGGATCTATAAGGGGGAAATCCTGCAGCAGGACGCGACACGCAAGGAAGAAAAGCCCGGCGTGTACATCAGCCAGTAGCCCCCCGGCCGCGTCTGGCGTAAGGATAGAGGAGTAATGCAAGTATGTTGATGCCAAAGCGTGTCAAATATCGTAAGCAAATGCGTGGTCGCCGTAAGGGGACTGAGCTACGTGGCGCTGCGGTCCAGTTCGGCGAGTACGGCCTTCAGGCGTTGGAACCCATTTGGTTGTCCAGCCGTCAGATCGAAGCCGCCCGTCGTGCGATGGTTCGCTATATCAAGCGCCGTGGAAAGATTTGGATCCGCGTGTTCCCGGACAAGCCGATCACCCAGAAAGCAGCCGAGACCCGCATGGGTAGCGGTAAGGGTTCGGTGGAGTACTGGGCAGCGGTGGTCAAGCCGGGCCGCGTCCTGTTCGAGATGGGTGGTGTTGACGAGAGCGAAGCGCTAGAGGCATTACGCCTCGCCGCCTTCAAGCTGCCGTGCAAGACCAAGATCATCAAGCGGATCGACCCCATTTCAGGGCAGGAGTTGGTCTAAGATGGATGTCCGCCAAGTTCGTAAGATGACAGATGAACAAATCCTCACCGCCCTTGAGGATAACCGTGAGGAGATGTATAAGCTCCGGCTGCAAAAGGCCAATGGTGAGCTTAAGAATCCCAACCTGATCCGGGCCAACCGCAATGATTTGGCTCGCATGAAGACTGTTTTGGGCGAACGTCAGGCTCAAAGCGGCAGCGAGAGCAAGGGGAAGTAAGCAATGACCAATGACCGCCGCCGGTTGGTAGGGCGCGTGGTGAGCGATAAGATGGATAAAACCATCGTGATCGCCATCGAGCGCCGCAAAATGCACCGGGTCTACAAGAAGATCGTTATCTCGACCAAGAAAATTATGGCGCACGATGAGAGCAACAGCATCAAAACTGGCTCACTCGTCCGCGTGGTCGAGAGCAAACCCCTAAGCCGTCACAAGCGCTGGGTGGTTGAGGCCGTGCTGGAAGGCGCGGACGGTAAACCATACGTCGCCCCTGAGACCGGCAGCGTGGAGGCCTAACCATGATTCAGACAGAATCCCGCCTCAAGGTTGCTGATAACACCGGCGGCCAAGAATTGCTGGTAATCCGCGTACTCGGTGGCTCACGCCGCCGTTATGGGTACGTTGGCGATATCGTGGTCGCCGCCGTGAAGTCCGCTTCGCCGAATGGCAGTGTTAAGAAGTCGGACGTGGTAAAGGCCGTAATCGTTCGGACGGCGAAGGAATTCCGCCGCCCGGATGGTTCGTACATCCGCTTTGACGACAACGCTGCCGTTATCCTTGCCGATCAGGACAAGGACGGCCAGTGGGGGCCGAAGGGGACTCGCGTGTTTGGTCCAGTTGCGCGTGAATTGCGCGAAAAGGGCTTTGCACGGATTGTCTCGTTGGCCCCAGAGACGCTGTAAGGGAGAAGATAGACCATGCAGCGCATCAAGAAAGGCGACACCGTAGAGGTGATCGCAGGCCGTGACATCGGCGAAAAGGGGCAGGTCGTCGAGATTCTGTCCAAGGAAAACCGTGTGGTTGTGGAAGGGGTCAACTCCCGCAAGCGCCACAAGAAAGCCCAGCAGCTTGAAGGGCGTCAGGTTCCGGCCCAGATCGTGGAGTTCAACGCTCCGTTCGATTTGTCCAACGTGATGTTGGTTTGCCCCGCGTGCAGTAAGACCGTCCGCATCGGCTTCCGTTTCAAAGAAGATGGCAGCAAAGTGCGCTTCTGTAAGAAGTGCAATGCTGACTTCGCGTAAGCCGAGGTAAGGTAGAGAACCATGACAGAGAACGCTGAACAGAAGAAGAAAATCATCCCGGTGTTGCAGGCGCGTTATCGCGAAGAAGTGACACCGGCCTTGATGACTGAGTTTAAGTACAGCAGCATCATGCAAGTGCCGACGGTTGAGAAAATCGTCATCAACATCGGCATGGGTGAAGCAGTCGATAGCCCCAAGTCGATTGATGCTGCGGTAGAAGACATTCGGATCATCACCGGCCAGCAGCCGGTTGTTACCCACGCTAAGAAAAGCGTCGCGCAATTCAAACTGCGTGAAGGCAAGGCCATCGGCATCAAGGTTACGCTGCGTGGCGAGAAGATGTGGTCGATGCTGGATCGTTTGGTGAATATCGCCCTGCCACGTATCCGTGACTTTCGCGGTGTGCCTTCCAAGTTGGACGGGCGCGGCAACTACACCATCGGCTTGCGTGAGCAGTTGATTTTCCCTGAGATCCAATTCGACAAAATCGATAAGGTTCGCGGTATGGAAATCACCATTGTCACGTCGGCTCAGTCCGATGAGGAGGGTCGCCGTCTGCTAAAGCTGATGGGTATGCCCTTCAAAGAGAATTAAGGGGACTGGACAATGGCAAAAAAGTCAATTGTCATACGTGAGTCACGGCGCAAGTTCGCCGTTCAGGTCCGCAACCGTTGCTCACGCTGTGGGCGTCCGCGCGGGTTTTATCGTCGGTTCGGGCTTTGCCGTATTTGCGTGCGCGAAATGGCGCTACGTGGCGAAATCCCCGGTCTCGTAAAGTCAAGCTGGTAGGAGTAGCGCGATGGTTTCTGATCCGATTGGGGATATGCTCGCGCGCATCCGCAATGCCCTGATGGCTGGTAAAGCCTCTGTGGACGTGCCGAAGAGCAAGATTAAAATTGAAATAGCCCGAATCCTCCATGAGGAAGGCTATGTTGAAAGCTACACGGTGGGCGAAGAAACCCCCGTGCCATTGATCCACGTTGAGCTAAAATACTACGGTCCGCGCCGCCTGCGCCGCCCGGTCATCACCAATATGACCCGCGTCAGCAAACCCGGACGCCGTGTGTATCGTGGCAGCAGCGACTTGCCCCGCGTGTTGAGCGGCACAGGCATCGCCATCATGACCACCCCCCGTGGTGTCATGACGGCTGCCCAAGCCAAGCGCGAGCGCGTCGGTGGCGAAGTCCTCTGCTACGTGTGGTAAGGGGTGAACCATGTCGCGTGTAGGTAAAATGATCATCACCGTCCCGGCCAAAGTCGAAGTCAAAATCGACGGGCAGGATGTGACGGTGAAAGGCCCCAAGGGCGAACTGAAGCACACCATGCCAGCCTCAATGAATTTGAAGCTGGACGCGGATACACTTCAGGTAGAGCGCGCCAGCGAAACTCGGACAGACCGTGCGCTGCACGGCCTGACCCGTGCGCTGGTCAATAACATGGTAAATGGCGTCTCGACGGGTTTCCGCCGGACGTTGATTATCGAAGGCACTGGCTATACCGCTGAAATGCGCGGCAACCAACTGGTGATGAAGCTGGGTTATTCCCACGAAATCCCCGTGGCTGCGCCGCAAAGCATTAGCTTCACTGTCCCGACTGACCGCAAAGGCACGTTGCTTCATATTGATGGCATCGATAAGCAAGTGGTTGGTCAGGTCGCAGCGGACATCCGCAAACTGCGTCCCCCTGAGCCGTACAAGGGCAAAGGCGTTCGTTACTCCGATGAAATCGTTCGTCGCAAGGTCGGCAAGGCCGGCGCGGCGAAGAAGAAATAACCCGAGGCTGGCAGCATGAACGAAAAGATTGCGAAGCAAAAGCGTGCAGGGCGTGAACGTCGCCACGCACGGGTGCGCGCCCGCGTCGAGGGGACAACGGAGCGCCCGCGTCTGAATGTCTACCGTAGCGTGACGAACATCTACGCGCAGGTGATTGACGACATCAAGGGTCACACGCTGGTGTCGGCCTCAAGCATTGATACCGAAGTTGCGCCGCAGGTTGCGGGCAAGACCAAATCTGAAGTCGCTAAGATCGTCGGCCAGATTGTGGCGCAACGCGCTACGACGGCTGGCATCAAGCAGGTCGTGTTTGACCGTGGCGGCTTCCGTTACCAAGGTCGCGTTGCGGCACTGGCTGAAGGGGCCCGCGAAGGCGGCCTAGAGTTTTAAGGGACGACGGAGCATACAATGGCCGAAAAACGTGAGAGAAAAGAGCGTCGTGATCGTGAGCAAGATGATCGCGAAGAGCTTGATGAGCGTGTGGTAGATATTACCCGCGTCGCCAAGGTGATTAAGGGAGGCCGTCGTTTCGCCTTCCGCACCGTGGTCATCGTGGGTGATAACAAGGGGCGTATCGGCATCGGCGTTGGCAAGAGCCGCGCTGTGCCGGACAGCATCCGTAAGGGCAGTGACCGCGCCCGCCGTCGTCTGTGGAAGGTCGCCCTCAGTGGCACGACCATCCCGCACGAAGTGGTTGCCAAGCATGGCGGCGCGAAGGTGCTGCTCAAGCCGGCTTCCCCCGGAACCGGCGTGATCGCCGCAGGTGGCGTCCGCGCCGTCCTCGAAGCGGTTGGCGTGCGCGACGTGCTGACCAAATCACAGGGCAGCAGCAACCTGCTCAACGTGGCGATGGCGACCATCGAGGCGTTGCGCTCACTCCGCAGCCCAGAAGAACTGGCCGCGATGCGCGGTAAGCCCGTCGATCAGATGCGCCCGTTCTGGGAGCGTGCAGCCCGCGCTGCTGCCCTCAAAGCCGGTACAACTGAGGAGGCGAAGTAACCGCCATGGCTAAGACATTGAAGATTACGTTGGTTCGCAGTGTGATTGGCTATGTCCAAAAGCAGCGCATCACCGTCAAGACTCTGGGTTTGCACAAGCTTAACAGCAGTGTGACCCACAACGACACACCGCAGATTCGCGGCATGATCAACGTGATCAGCCACCTCGTGCGCGTGGAAGAGACTGAGCAAGAGGGTTAACCCATGAAGCTGCATGAACTTAAGGCTGATAAGGGCGCACGTCGGAAGCGTACCCGCGTTGGCCGTGGTATCGCCGCCGGTAAAGGTAGATACGCCGGACGTGGTATCAAGGGTACGGGCGCACGCACTGGCGGCGGCGTCCCCAACTACTTCGAAGGCGGTCAGCTTCCGCTGGTTCGCCGCCTGCCATTCAAGCGCGGTTTCACCAACATCTTCCGCGTGGAATATCAGGAAGTCAACATTGGCGACCTCGATGCGCTGTTCAACGCTGGCGCGAACATCGGCGGGGCGGAACTGGTAGAAGCCGGTCTGCTGCGCGATGCGAGCCAACCAGTGGTCATCTTGGGCCACGGCGAACTGACCAAGGCGCTCACCGTTAAGGCGCACCGCTTCAGCAAATCGGCTTTGGCCGCGCTGGAGAAAACTGGCGGTTCAGGCATCAAGTTGGAGTTGCTCGTCAAGGGCGCTCACGCCACCGTCAAGAAATTGCGTAAAGAAGACCTCGCCAAGTTGGCCGAGAAGGCATAAAAACACATGCAAGGTCGGTGGACTATCTGCCGACCTGCTTTTGTGTTTTTGCGCCATTACGAGGATTTGAGGAACCATGTTACAGGCGTTTCGTAACATCTGGCGCTTGCCGGATGTCCGCAACAAGCTGTTGATTACCGGGCTGATTTTGCTGGTGTATCAATTTGCCGCCCATGTGCCGGTTGTCGGCGTGGATGGCGATGCGATCCGGCAATTGCTCCAACCGGGGCAGCAAGGCGCAGGCCTGATTAACGTGCTGAACCTGCTTTCGGGCGGTGCGGTGCGTAACTTCAGCGTGATTGCCAACGGTGTGTACCCATACATCACCGCGTCAATCATCCTGCAACTGTTGACCCCGATTATCCCGCGCTTGAACGAACTTCAGAAAGAACCGGGTGGCCGCGACCAAATCACCCGTTACACCTATTATCTGGCAATCCCGATGGCGTTCCTACAAGCCTTCGGCCAGATTCAAATCTTTAACTCGTTGTTGCAGGGTCAGCAGATTATCCCGGGGTTCGGCAGCCAATTTTTGCTGACGGTCTCGGTGTTATTTAGCATGACCGCAGGCACGATGTTTGCCGTGTGGTTGGGCGAGTTAATCACCGAACAGGGCATCGGCAACGGTATCTCGCTGATCATTTTCAGTGGTATCGTCGCCCAAGTGCCGACCAATATCGCGCAACTTGCCGGGGATACCTCCATCCCGGTGTTGTGGAATATTGTACTGTTCCTCACCATCACGCTCATCAGCGTTGTGGTCATCATCTACATCCAAGAGGGTGAGCGCCGTATCCCAGTGCAGTATGGCAAGCGTGTTCGCGGCAGCAAGCAATACGGTGGCGCACGCACCCATATCCCGATGAAGGTCAACCCTGTAGGTATGATCCCGTTGATTTTCGCTCAGGCCATCATCACCCTGCCTGCGGTGGTCGTCAGCTTCTTCCCAGAGGGCGATTTCGGTAACAGCATCCGCACCGCCTTCGGCAATCAGCAAGGGTTGTTCTATTGGGCGTCGTTCTTCACGTTGACGGTGTTCTTCACCTTCTTCTATTCAGACGTGATGATTGGCAACCAAGACCTCGGCAGCAACCTCCAGCGCAACGGCGGGTTCATCCCCGGCATTCGTCCCGGTAAGCAGACGCAGGACTTTATCACCCGCGTCACGCGCCGGATTACGCTGGTCGGGGCGTTGTTCCTCGGCATCATCGCCATCACCCCCGGGATTGTGGACTTCATCAACTCGGTGTTGTTCGCGGGGGCATACCAAGCTGGGACATCTAGTAACGCGGCCAACATCATCACCGGCTCCGGCCTCATCATCTTGGTCGGCGTCGTCATTGAGACCATGCGCCAGCTTGAAGCGCAGCTTGTGATGCGTAACTATCGCGGCTTCCTGAAGTAATCTGGGCGATAGCACTTCAGAAGTTGTAAGATGCTCACGCTATGGCGAAATGCCGGGCGTGAGCATTTTTGTTTGGTACTAGGGAGGATTTTCTAACGTGACAAATTTGTTTCTACTGATTATGGGCGTGCAGGGCGCGGGCAAAGGCACACAAGCGGCCTATCTCTGCGAGAAATATAACCTGTTGCATATCTCTACCGGCGACCTGTTCCGTGCTATGAAAACACGCACCGACCCGCTCGCACAGCGCATCACCGCCACCATCAACTCAGGCGCTCTAGTGGATGATTCAGCGACCAACGATGTGCTTCAAGACCGTCTTGAGCAAGACGACATGACGCAGTACGATGGTGTCTTGTTAGACGGCTACCCGCGCAATGAAGCACAAGCCCAGTGGTTGACCCGCTATCTGAGCAGCAAAGGCAAGGTCATAGATGCGGTATTGCTGTTGGAATTAGACTTATATACAGCCTTCAAGCGGAGTTTTGGCCGTGTTACCAACGCGAACGGTAAACAGGCGTTCAATATGTACAGCAACAGTGATGGCGTGAACTGGGAGTTTGAAAAGTCCCCAGAAGATAAATTCCCGCCACGTCTGGTCGCTAGGCTGAAAGAAAACAGCGAGGCGCTCAAGCGCAGGGTAGACGACGCCGACGCTTTTGCGGTGATTGGGCGGATCGAGAAATTCCTCAATGAGACGCGCCCGGTTTTGCCCTATTATGAAGGCTTGGGTCTGCTCCGCAAAGTAGATGCCGACCAGTCCATCGAAACTGTCCGCGAGCAGTTGTTCAGCATCATTGATAAACGACAGAAGTAAAAAGGATAAGCGATGACCACGCTAATCACGCCAGTTCAGGGCGTCGAAGTCTATTTGAAGTCCCCAGAGGAACTGGCGCTGATGCGTGAGGCGGGGCGGATTGTCGCGCTGGCGCATCAGGCGATGAAGGCCGCCATCCGCCCCGGCATTTCAACGGCGGAACTGGATAAAATTGCCGAGACCGTCATCCGTGACCACGGCGCGAAACCGGCCTTTTTGGGGCAGGTCAAGCCGAATACACCGCCGTTTCCGGCCACCATCACGGCCTCGATTAACGAGGAACTGGTGCATGGCATCCCAAGCCCCAAGCGCATCCTGAAAGAAGGCGACATCGCCAGCCTCGATACCGGATGCTTCTATAAGGGATTCGTGGGCGATTCAGCGTGGACTTATGCTGTGGGAGAAGTCTCAGCAACGGTGTTGCGCCTGTTGGATGTGACCGAAAAGTCGCTATATGCAGGCATCGCGGCATCAGTCATCGGCAACGACCTCCGCATGGTCGGGCGTTCGATTCAACAATATGTCGAGAAGCACGGCTATAGCGTCGCCCGTGAATATACCGGCCACGGGGTAGGGCAGGCCATGTGGGAAGACCCGCAAATCCCCAACTGGTGGCCGAATAAGCCGCGTGGCCCGCACCGCTTCGATAACATGGTGTTGGTCGCCAACATGACTTATGCGATTGAGCCGATGGTGATTGCCGGACGTCCCGACTTGAAAGAGTTGGACGATAAGTGGACGGTTGTAACCAAAGACAAGTCGCTGTGCGCCCATTTTGAACACACCATCGCCATCACGCCCGATGGCCCAGAAATCATGACCAAATTGTAAACGTATGGGCGACCCAACAGGTCGCCCATACGTTTATCGGGTAATGGTATGGAGTTGGCTCAAATACTCAATCAGCGGGCGGATGTCCGGCTCGTCATGAGGGTTCTTGCGCTGACCAATCGGGTCGAACACCGTTTTATCACCGAGCAATGCGTGGGCGATGTTGCGCCAACCCGCCGCCAATGCCTCTTGGTCGTAACCGCCTTCCATCGCAAACACGATTTTGCCGCCGCATAATTCCTCGGCCATGCGGATGAGTTCGCGAGTCAGATGAGCGTAGCCGGTATTGGTCAGCGTCAGGCCGCCCAACGGGTCGCGCCAATGTGCGTCGAATCCCGCCGAGACGATGATGAGTTCTGGTTGGAATCGCCGCGCCGCAGGCCAGATCACATCTTCATAAAGTTGTGTGAATCCCTTATCACCGACCCCAGCTGGTAACGTCAGATTCATCGTATAACCGCGCCCCGGCCCCGCGCCGATTTCTTCCGCCGCGCCCGTCCCCGGATAAAACGGGAACTGATGCGATGAGATGAATAGCACCGAGCCGTCGTTATAGAACATATCTTGTGTGCCGTTGCCGTGATGCACGTCGTAATCAACGATCAAGACGCGCTTGAGTCCGTAGGCATTTTGGGCGTGGCGCACCGCGATAGGCACGTTGCCCAGCAGACAGAATCCCATTGGGCTGCCGATCAGAGCGTGATGCCCCGGTGGGCGGACGCAGGCCATCGCGTTATGTGCCGTGCCGGTCATGACCGCATCGACGGCGGCCACGATTCCCCCGGCGGCCAGCCGCGCAATCTGAGGTGTTTCTGGCAGGGCGTAGGTGTCGGGGTCGAAAAACACGGGGACTTCTTGCAGCGCGACCCAACCGAATCGGTCAAGATAGCGTTCGCTGTGGACGGTCAAAATTTGCGCGTCCGTGACCTCTTTAGGGGAAATGTTTAGCATCCGGGCGGTTAAGCCGCTGCTCTCCAACTCACGCCAGACGGCGCGGATACGCCCAGCGTTTTCTGGATGGCCGGGGTAATCATGGTCAGCATATAGCGGATGGGTGATATAAGCGGTTGTCATGCCGTCGCCTAAAACCTTTCATCAAAAATCTCCCATATTATGCCTCAATATCGGGGGGGATGCCTGTGTGGGTTGTACGAGATTGTCGTTATCGACCCAATATCACCCTATAATAGAGGGCGCGGCAAAACCTAAAACCGACCCGCATCCACAGATGCGTTAAAACAGAACGGACATCTCAACATGCAATATGAACGCCTTGTCACTTGGGCGCAACAAGAATGGGAAAACCGCTGGCCGGGTCAACAGTCAGTCGCCATTTGGGCTTCGCCAGAGTGCAGCAACATGATTGCCCAAAAGTTAATTAAACCCAATCGCCGTTTACGCGGCAAATCGCGCTTTATCGCGGTTGACCGGGTAGACTGCCCAGTCGTGACGCCCATCAGCGATTACGGCGCATGGGGTAAAAAGATGGTATTCACGGCGGCGGCTGGCGCGCTGGCCTTTCGTTTTGACTCCGATAGCGGGCCGTTTGAAGTGTTATATATCAGCGCCTATTTTGATGATGAAGTCCAAGACCTAACCGCTGT
>DAOTTP010000296.1:0-9815 GCA_034437835.1 Anaerolineae bacterium
AAATAGCTGCGGATGGCACAAAAAGTCTTGGCACCCGCTAAGGTACGGAAGGTGCCGGATATTTTCTGCTTGACTTTCATCATGCGTAGGTCGCGCTCAGCAAGATTATTGTCGAAGGGCACCCGAAAGTCGGACATAAAAGATAGCGTTTCGGTTTTGTAGCGGTGGAGACGGATCAGTAGATTTTCGGCGGGCGACCGTTTCGGGCGTCCCCGTTTCTTGGCAGGGGCAGACGCATCAGTGGCGTGCGCGGCAAGACCTTGTTGCAGAATGTCATGGTAGCGGGCTTCATACTGGTCAATTCGGGACAGATCGGTTTGGCAATGCGGACACTCTACGAGGCTGTGTTTTTCCACATGATCGGGGGTTGCCACCATTTCCAGTGTTTCCCCCTTATGCCCTTTTTGTCCGCCGCTCGGTAGTTTGCCGCTTTCGCGCAGACTTTTGGGAGCTGGTTTTTTCTTCAAGCCGTCACTGCTTGGCGGTTTTCCGCTGTTGCCGCTGTTTTTCGCCAGCTGGTCTTCTAACGCTTGGATCCGCTCTGCCATCTGCTGACTCACTTCTAGAATCAGCAGAATCAGACTCGCTTTATCCAGCAACTCTAGTTGTTCGGCGGTGAATTTCGGCATTTTGCTCATGTGTCTAATGTACCTGATTTTCACTTTTTGCAACACACTTCTTTTGATTATTCATGTCTAGCATTCCAGCCTGAGTAGTTACGACCTAAAACGTAAAACAGGGCGACCCGTGGGTCGCCCTGTTTTACGTTTTACGTCCGCTTTGGCTAACTCGCTGACAGGCTCACATCTGCATAGATATAATCAAAGTAAGTGCGAAGGCGCTCACGATCAACATAGACGGTGGCGCGAAACACGCTGAGGGCTTGGTGTGACGGGCCGACAGCGGAATATTTAACATAATCGTACTCTTCCGGGATTTCCACATTGTATTGCGCCATCTGCGGGCCAACCCAATCGGTATTCTCGTTAAAATTGACCGAGGTGATGAAGATAGGTTCACAGATGACCTCTTGTATCCGGGTCGCTATTTCCACCTCAGAAACCCAAGCCGCGACATCCTCAATTTCCCACGGCGATTCAATCGTGACAAGCGATTGCAGAACGCAGATCTTATAGATGTGCAATTGAACAACCGATCCGGAAATCGTATTGATGAGATTGCTGGGGTGAGTTGATTTGATAAACATGGGGGGTAAATCCTTTTAGGTGAATACTTTGATAACTTAACTAAATTATATTAAGGCAGACATTACCTGACATCCGTCATTGGGACGAAAAAAATTTAGGCCAACTGGCTACACTAAGGATTTTGAGGGGATTTTTGGGATAAACGGTCTGAATTTTCGTATTATAGTCTGTCTAATCGTGATTAAGAGATAGGATAAATGCTCCGATGCACCGTTTCTTCAGATGGGCGACTCTCTTGTTCGCCGTTTTTGTGTTATCTGTCAGCCTTAGCGCCGCTGACCATCACGATACCGATGCCGTCCTCATACAACTCGTGGATGATGCCAGCGGCGCGGTGGTCTATCAAACCGTGCTGAATATCCCTAGCGCAGTGCGCGGTGAATTCCATTTCGACATCACCAACCCGACCCGCTTGGGATTCAACGGCTCGAATATCGTGCGTTATAATGTGCTGTTGTAAACATGCACCTTCCTTATTCATTTGCCGCTGGAAATCAGCCGGATGCTGGGCGAATTCATCGCGCCATCCCACACAGGGTAAGGAATAATCTATGCAAAACTTGCCTATTTTAACCCTGAGTGACCTCAAACGAGAGGCGACTAGCTATGCAAACGCCTTGAGTGAACAACCAATCAGCAAACTCTACGGTATGACCGACGGAAAGGCGATTGGGACGTATGTCGAAACACAATTCCGCGAGTTCTTGGTGAATCGTTATGAGTTCTTATTGGGGAATGTAGCACTTGGTATAGATTTTCCAAGCCTAATCACAGACATTAAGGTCACATCTATCAATAAACCCCAATCCTCTTGTCCTTATCGGGATGCAGGCCAGAAGGTCTATGGACTTGGTTATCACCTGTTGGTGATGGTTTATAGCAAATTCGATG
This sequence comes from Anaerolineae bacterium, assembly GCA_034437835.1. Taxonomy (GTDB): domain Bacteria; phylum Chloroflexota; class Anaerolineae; order Aggregatilineales; family Phototrophicaceae; genus Flexicrinis. The sequence goes on from DAOTTP010000296.1 coordinate 2,100, forward strand.
ATGCGATTCATCGCGCAGCCAAGCTTAAAATTGAGCATTTATTGTTTATACCAGCGTCACACACCGCTGACTACCAGACAACATCTGGCATATTAGGCATTTTAAGCCGTGGCGGGAACATCGAGGATATAGAGGCATTTCTCGACGAGCGCAACCTTCCTTTGGATGATATTGGGCGGACTCTATTGGCGGAACGAATCCTCGCAAACCCACCTCAACAGGGCTATCTCACTGTCTCAAATGCGCTACAATGGCGACTACAATATGGTCGAGCCATTGAACTTGCAGTGAATGGCGGCATTACCGCATTGGAGAATCTTCTTGCCCAATAATGCCTTTGGTGATTTCCAAACACCGCCTGAGTTGGTCAAACTGGTTTTAGATCGTTTAAACGCGATTCACAGTCTGGGATGGGCGCGTATATTAGAACCGACTTGTGGGGTGGGGAATTTCATACGTGGTTTGACCCAAAGCCCTATCATCATAGATGGCTGTGAAATACAGGGTATTGAGCTACAGCCAGAACATTTAGCCCTAGCAACCGAAGGGATGAATGCAATCCCATTGACCACGGTAAAACTGAGACTAGCGAATCTTTTTGATATCAACCTACATACCGATTTAACTTGGGAAAGCACAGGTCGATTATTGGTTATTGGTAATCCGCCGTGGGTCACAAGTTCAGGGTTAGGGATACTGGACAGTGATAATCACCCCAAACGATGGAATATCAAAGGATTTTCAGGGATGGATGCCCTGACAGGGGCATCTAATTTTGACTTGGCCGAGTTTATATGGATTAAGCTACTCTATGAATTAAAAGACCAGCAGCCGACCATCGCGTTACTCTGTAAAACCACCGTTGCCTACAATGTCTTGAAATTTGCCGCTAAGAAAAATCTCCCGCTTAAAACGGCTGGAGTCTGGAAAATTGATTCTAAAAAATGGTTTGATGCTGCGGTAGATGCTTGTCTATTGGTCATTGAAGTTGGGACGAGGTGGGATATATCACAAATCCCCATCTATAACGACCTTACGAGTGATTCTCCCGTCTCAATGATGGGTTTCGAGGATGGGAACTTTGTTGTAGATGTTGAAGGGTATCGCACGGTTGTGGAATTTGAGGGCGTATTCCCTTATGAATGGCGTCAAGGCGTCAAACATGACGCTGCCTCAGTTGTGGAATTAACACACGATACTCAGGGCAATTTGTTAAACAAAAATGGAGAAATCGTCAGAGTCGAAGCCGATTATGTCTATCCCTTACTTAAGGGGTCAGACCTTCACAAGTACCCTGTAAAGGCGTTCTCAAAAGCAGTCATCGTTACAAACAAATATATTGGAGACGACACCCGTCATATCGAGCAACTTGCCCCTCATTTATGGCGTTATCTTTGCCAACATAGCGATGCTTTTGACCGCCGCAAATCTTCAATTTATGTAGGTAAATCGCCTTTCTCAATGTTCGGTATTGGGCATTACTCATTTGCTCCCTATAAAGTGGCGATTTCTGGATTGCATAAATCACCACGATTTATCGCGCTAGGGCTACAGGCCGGACGCCCAGTGATGTTTGATGACACATGCTACTTTACTCCTCTGCAATCCGCGTATGAAGCGGCACTGATGGCGGCATTGCTCAATACCCCAAACGCTAAAAAATTCTTAGAAATGATTAGCTTCGCAGGCGCAAAGCGCCCATTCAGTAAGAAGGTCTTGCAGCGGCTCAATTTCCAAGCCTTGTTTATAGCGTGTGATAAAAATCAACTGCTTGTTGACGCAAAAATGCACTATAGGCAAATTTCTAATGAATCCACTGACATCATCGGAAATTGGCATGATGAGATAGACAAGTTATTTGTAAGCGCCCTTGAGCAAAAACGTCTGTTCGATTAAATATCAACAAGTCCACCCGTCTTTCTAACTGTGATTAAGAGACTGGGTAAATGCTCGCCGCCGATTCCGTTACTAAATGCCGACCAAAACACACCACACCGATTCCCGCGATATGGTTTAATCCCCAAATTGATTTTAAGATAATAAGATGCCATCTCATCGCCCTCAAAGATATTTTCCCACCTGAACCTGTTAAACTCACCGAAGGAGCAACACCCCATCATGAAAGCTGACCTCGATTCGTTGATGCAACAGCGCGAATTGGCCGCGCTGTTGGTCTTTGCCAGCCACGACCACAGCGCCGCGCTTGACTATATGACCGGCGGCGTGCGAATCACCGGCGGCGCAGCCGTCAAATTACAAGGTCACCAGCCCGTCCTGATCGTCAACGGCATGGAGACGGCGGAGGCTTCCGCCACCGGCTTAGAAGTCTATGACTTTCACACGCTCGGTATGGAGGACGCCCGCAAAGAAGCTGAAAACAAGCCGACCCTGACGCAAATCTTGTTCTGGGGTGGCGCGTTGGGCAAATTGGGCTTGGTTGAGGGCAAAATCGGCGTGTATGGCACAACCGACGCCAACACCACGCTCGCCTTGATTGACGGCCTGCGCGAGAAATTCCCGCAATACACATTCGTCGGTGAAATGAACCCGACCTTGTTCGACGCAGCCTATATGACCAAAGATGTGGGCGAAATCGCCAAAATCAAGAGCGTGGCACAGCGCACCAGCACCGTCGTGCGGGCGACATGGGATTTCATCAGCGGACACCGCGCCGATGACAATGAGACGGTCATCAGCGATGATGGTGCGCCGTTGACCGTCGGGGATGTCAAGCGATTCGTCCGGCGTGAACTGCTCGACCATGACCTTGAAGATACGGCCATGATTTTCGCTCAGGGCGAAGATGGCGGCCATCCGCACAGCCGTGGGACAGAATCGCAACCGCTGAAACTGGGACAGGCCATCGTATTCGACCTGTTCCCGCGTGAAATCGGCGGCGGGTATCATCACGATATGACGCGGACATGGTGCATCGGCTACGCCCCCGCCGAGGTGCGAGAGGCGTATGACCAAGTAATGGAATCGTTCGACATCGCCTTAGAGAATTTCGCCGTCGGCAAGCCCACCCATCTGATGCAAGAGGCCGTCCAAGACCATTTCGAACGACTCGGCCACCCGACGCTACGGAGTCATCCGGGGACGAACGTCGGCTATGTCCACGGACTCGGCCACGGGGTCGGCCTGAACGTGCATGAAAGCCCGCGCATCAGCCACCTGAGTAAAGAGGATAAATTCGCCGTTGGGAATGTCATCACGATTGAACCCGGCGTATACTACCCGGAACGCAACTTCGGCATCCGCATTGAAGACATGCTCATCGTGGACGAACGCGGAGAACTCATCACGCTCACCGATGTGCCTAAGGATTTGGTGTTACCCTTACGTGGGTAAAATATAGGTAGGGAAGTCAATGGCAAAAGAAATGAAGTTCAGTTACGGCGGACAAGCTGTGATGGAAGGCGTCATGATGCGCGGTCAGCGCATCTTCGCAGTGGCCGTCCGCGACCCCAATGGCGCGGTGTTGGTGCATAAAGATACCGTCCCGTCGGTGCTATACCGTGGTCGTATCTCTAAGACCCCGTTCTTGCGCGGCGTGGTCGGGTTATGGGACTCGCTGGGCTTGGGGATGCGCGCCTTGTTGTGGTCTGCCGATGTCGCCGTCGGTGACGAGGCCAGCTTCACTGGGCCGTTGGCGTGGGGGACGGTGGCCGTCTCGCTGTTGTTCGGCATCGGATTATTTTTCGTGCTGCCGGCAGCCGCGTCCGCCGGAATCGAGTCAATGTTGGGGCTACAAGATAAATCGTTTCTCGCCAACGTGATTGAAGGCGTCGTGCGGCTGGTGATTCTGGTCGGCTATATCTCGCTGGTCGGGCTGATGCCGGACATGCGCCGCGTGTTCGCCTATCACGGCGCGGAACACAAGACTATCAACGCCTACGAAGCCGGTGCGGAACTCACCCCGGAAGTTGTCCAGACTTACCCTATCGAACACCCGCGCTGTGGTACGGCCTTCTTGCTGTTGGTCGTGTTCGTTGGCGTGCTGGTGTTTAGCATCGTCCCGCGTGGGAATTTCGCGCTGCTGTTGGCATCGCGAGTGCTGCTAATCCCCGTGATTGCCGGCATCGCCTACGAAGTCTTGCGTTGGACGGCCAAAAACCTACATCGCCCGTGGGTGCGCGTGATGATTAAGCCCAATCTGGCACTGCAACACCTGACCACCCGTCAGCCGTCGCTGGATATGTTGGAAGTGGCGATTGCCGCCTTCAAGCACGTTTTGGTCAGTGAAGGTGAGCTAGATGCTTCCGAAGTCGCACAATATAAACTTGCGGAAGATCAGCCGAAGGTAGCCGCACAACCGGCAGTTGAGGCGTAAACCAGAGACAAAAAAGAGCGCATCCACGACTTGTGGATGCGCTCTTTTTATTTTATTGTTAGCCGTTGCCGCGCATACGCGGGTCGAGCGCGTCACGCAGGCCGTCGCCCAAGAAATTGAAGGCGAACATAATCAGGAACAGCGCCAACGCCGGGAAAATCGCTTGGTTGGGGTAAGTGGCAATCTGCGATGAACCGTCGCTAATCATCCCGCCCCAACTGGGGGTCGGCGGGTTGACGCCGAGGCCGATAAAGCTCAAAAACGCCTCTGTGCTGATATAGGCCGGAATCGCCAGCGTCTCAGCCACGATGATGGGGCCGAGGATGTTGGGCAGCACATGACGGAACATAATCCCGCCGTTTTTGACGCCCAATGCCCGCGCCGCGATGACGTACTCTTGTTCGCGGACGCTCAAGACCTGTCCACGAGTCAGGCGTGCCATGCCCGTCCAGTTGGTGACTCCAATCCCAACGAAGATGAAGAACAGACCGCCGGTACTTTTATCAAAGGCGCTGATATTGGCCGCGAACGTCCCCTGCTCCAATCCGCCGGTACTGGGTCGGAAGAACGCCATCAGTAAGATGATGAACAACAGCGTTGGAAAGGCGTAGACAATATCTGTGACGCGCATGATGGTGTTATCGACCCATCCGCCGAAGTATCCAGACAGCAAGCCTAAGCTTACACCGATGCTCAACGCCACAATCGGGCCGATGAACGCTACCATCAGCGACACCCGCGACCCGTAGATGATGCGGCTGAACAGGTCGCGCCCGATGCGGTCTGCACCCAATGGGTATGACTCATTAATTTTGATGAATCCGCGTTCTTGCCCGACAGGTATCATGCTTGGGAAAACACTCGTCACCCATGTTGGGGCGGTATTGGCCGCCGACAGCGTGCCTTTATCGTAAGGATATGGCGCGATGAAATCGGCGAACAGCGCGACGAGCGCGAAGGCCACGATGATGAGAAAGCCCATCACCGCCATTTTGTTGCGGCGCAGGCGGCGCAGCGAACTCTGCCACAGGCTTTCGCCTTTGGTGCGGTCGCCGAGGCGGATGACCTGACGATCTGGGGTGGGTTGGGTTGTGGTTGCCATGTCCGTCAGCCTCTTAATCGTAGCGGATGCGCGGGTCGAGCAGCGCGTAAGTAATATCGACCAGCAAATTGCCAAGCACGACGAAAACGGCGAATAGTAAAACCGTCCCCATAATCAGCGGGTAATCACGGTTGCCGATGCTGGACACAAATGCACGCCCTAAGCCGGGGATGCCAAAAATGGTCTCGACCACAAATGTGCCGGTCAGCAGCGCGGCTGCCAGCGGGCCAATCACCGTCACCACCGGAATCATCGAATTTTTCAGGGCGTGCCAGCCAATCACCACGCGCTCTGGCAAGCCTTTACTGCGGGCGGTGCGAATATAGTCCTCGCGCAACACTTGCAGCAGGCTGGCGCGGGTTAGGCGGGCGATTAAGGCCGACTGGACGAACCCTAGCGCGAAAGCGGGGAGGATGATGTGCCGTAATTCGCCCCAACCGCTGGATGGTAAAACGCCGAGACTGACGGCGAAAACATATTTCAAGAGAGGGGCTGAGATGATTGACGGCACGCTGACGCCGGTCACGGCAATCGCCATGCTCGCGTAGTCTAAGGCCGTATTCTGCCTCAGCGCGGCCAGCGTCCCCACCGGAATACCAATCACTAGCGCAATCATAATCGCCGCGAAGCCCAATTGCATCGAAACGGGCAAGCTGTCCTCAATAATCGCCGTCACCGTCCGGTTGGGCGAATTCAGCGATGGGCCGAAGTTCATCCAGCGGATGGCCGTGCCTTCACCGAAAATCGGCGTCTCAATGTTAATCAGATAATGCTCGGCTTGTGACCGCTTCCATTCGCCGTCGGTCACACGCGGGACGACGAGGCCAGCCATATAATCGAAATATTGTACGGGTAGCGGGGCATCCATGTTATAGCGTGATTCGAGGTTGCGCTTGACCGCCTCTGGGATGCCGCGCTCGGTGTTGAACGGGCCGCCGGGGACGAGGCGCATCAACAAAAAGGTGATAACAGAGATGGCAAATAAGACTACAAACATCCACAACACGCGCCGGACGATGTACTGTCCCATAACGGCTTTCCTTTAACTCATAACAGGGTTTAGTAATAGAAACCCCTCACCCCTGCCCCTCTCCTACAGGGGGCGAGGGGTAAGTTTCAAGTCCCTCACCCTTGCCCCTCTCCCACAGGGGGCGAGGGGCAAAAGCTAGGTTCTCAAGTCCCTCTCCCCTTGTGGGAGAGGGATTTAGGGTGAGGGGCGGGGCTTACACGGCAAAATTACATGCCGGTGATGTCCCACTTCTCATAATACTCGCGCCCGATGTTGCTCTGGGTGCGCTCGACGCCCGGAGCAGTGATGTTATCGGTCACATAGTAGTAAATCGGGGCAATCGAAGCCGAGGTGTTGGTGAGGATGGCATCAGCCTGTGCGTACAGGGCGACACGCTCTTCAATCGTGGCCGCAGCGCCAGCCGCTTCGGTCAACGCATCGTATTCGGCGTTGCTGAAGTGGTTATCGGGGTCAACTGAACTATGGAAGACGTCATAGTACCAGTTGTTGGCATCCGGGTAGTCGAAGCACCAACCCGCACGGAAGATGTCGGCGTCACGACGGGAGTCGAGGTACACACCGAATTCTTGCGCGGCCAATGTCACGTTGACGCCCAGCGTCTCAGCCCACATGGCCTGAGCGGCCTCGGCGATGGCTTGGTGGCTCGCGCTGTTGTTGAACAACAGGGTCGGGGCGATTTGGTCGGCGGTCATACCGGTTTCGGCCAAATATTCGTCCAACTGAGCCTTCGCATAAACCGGGTCGAAGCTGACGACCTGACCCATGAAATCTTCTTGCTTGGGGGCGGCTTGCATGGACGGCAGGACGAACATATAAGCGGGCAGTTCACCAGCCAATGTCACGTTATCGACAATCGCCTGACGGTCAAGAGCGGCGCTGAAGGCGCGCACGACGCGGGCATCATTGAACGGCGCACGGGTCTGGTTGAAGCCGTAATAGTAGGTGCAAGTGCCGGGGGCGGCGTTATACTGCGCGGCCAAAACGGGGTCGGCCTTGATGCGCGGGATGGCGCTGGGCGGGACTTCGCTGACCTGAAGCTCACCGGCTTCAAAGGCGGTGAATTGTGGGTCGAGGTCGAGGAATTGGAACACGACTTCATCAATCGCCGGGACGGGGATGGTTTCAGTGCCAGCCCAGAACGGGTTCTTGATCAGGGTCAGGTCTGCGCCGTGATTCCACGACTTGACCGCGAACGGGCCATAGGTGACGATGTTTTCCGGTTCAATCCAGACATCGCCGAGTTCGTCAATC
>DAOTTP010000297.1:0-2177 GCA_034437835.1 Anaerolineae bacterium
TCAGTATTAAATCCAACTATGAATACTCAGCTAACGGATGTACTTCGACTTCCTTTTCTAGATAATGTATCGATCAAAGATGTTATTGTAAGTGGTCTAGTACAATTGGAAAAAACCGATTGGGATTCCTACGAAACCTCGTGGGATTTCGCGGATTTGCCGTTGCTGCGGGCGGCGCATCGGGCGGAGGCGCTGGCAGCGACCTATGCCCATCTGCGCCAGCACTGGCAAACCATGACCGATGAGGTGCAGCGCTTGGAACAAGCGAACAATCGCATTTTCATCGACGCCTACGGCCTGCAAGACGAACTCACGCCGGATGTCCCGCTGACCGAAATCACGCTGACCTGCAATCCGGCCTATCGCTACGGGGGCAAAAAATCCGCCGCTGATCTCGAAATCCGTTTACAAACCGATACGGTCAAGGAGTTTATCTCGTATGCGGTCGGCTGTATGTTCGGGCGCTACGCGCTAGAGGTCGGCGGCCTCGTCCTCGCCAATCAGGGCGAAACGCTGGACGATTATCTGCGCCGCGTGCCGTCGCCGTCGTTCCCCGCCGACGCCGATAACGTCATCCCGATCTTGGACGGCGCGTGGTTCGAGGATGACATCGCCGAACGCTTCAAGCGCTTCTTGCGCCTGACCTTCGGGGCGGATGCCTATGCCGACAATCTGCGCTTCGTCGAGCAGTCGCTCGGCAAGGACATACGGGCGTATTTCGTGCGCGATTTTTACGCCGACCATGTGCAGCGCTATCAGAAGCGCCCGATTTATTGGCTGTTCAGCACGCCCAGCGGGGGCTTCAACGCCCTGATTTACATGCACCGCTATCGCCCAGACACGCCCAGCGTCATCCTCAACGATTATCTGCGCCAATATCGCGATAAGCTGGCGGAGCGCATCACGTATCTGGAGGCGCAGAGCATCAGCGGCACGGCGGCCAAAGAAGAAAAGACGGCGGCGCTGAAAGAACTCGACTCGCTGCGGAAGACCGTGCGCGAGCTGAACGAGTATGACCGTGATGTGTTGTACCCGCTGGCGACCCAGCAGGTGCAAATCGACTTGGACGACGGCGTGAAAGCCAATTACCTCAAATTCAAAGGCGCGCTCAAGCCGATTGCCGGGCTTGAGGACAAGGACTCATGAACACCAAAATCAAACAGGCGCTGCTCAAACAGTTTGAAAAACATCGCATCATCTTCTGGTATGACCGCCAAAAGGAACTCCGGGCAGATTTTGAGGCGCTGGATCTCGAGGGCGTCGAGAAGGTCGTGCTGGACAACAACGAGTTCATCCTCAAGCATCGCCTGTTGCGCGGGCAGCCCGCTCAGAAGTTTTTGCTGTATCACGAGGGGGCGCAGCCCGATGATCGCGATAACTGGCTGTTGGACATCTTGCTGGCCTATGGCGAATTTCGCACCGATCAGGTTTCGATCTGGTTGGGCGAACTGGAATTGGGGCCGGAATATACCGATGTCATCAAAGATCACATCGAATTTTATAAATTAACCAAGCGCGTGGAGGCGCTCAAGAAACAGGTCAAACCAAACGACTCGTTAGAGGTGGTGCGCCTCAAACTATTGGCCGTCTGCGTCGAAGCGCCCCCGCAGTTGGATGAAATCCTCGAAAAATTATTGGCCGAACACGCCTCAGACCGAGACGAGGCCGAAAAACTGATCGGGCGCTACAACCTGAGCGCCTTTCTGTGGAAGCGTGTCGCACAAGATTACGGTTATCAGCCCGAAGCGCCCAACATCAAGGACTTCGCCATCGCGCTGTTCCAGTCGTGTTACCGGACGGGTCTGGGCGGCAATGGCCTGCTCGATTCCGCCTCGGTGGTCTTTTTCAAACGCTGGAAGAATAATCGCCAAAATAGCGAGGCCTTCGAGACGCTCTCGGCGCGTTGTGCAGACCTGTTTCGGATTGAGCAGGACTTGGAAGAACGTGATTATCACACGCTGATCGCGTTGGACTATTATGAGTTGATTGATCAAAAGGTCATCAGCGGCTTGGTCAAGGATGTGCTGAATCAGGCCATCAGCATTCAGGAATGTAAGCAAGTCGTGGACGAACGCCGTACCGGATACTGGTATGAAGGCTATAAAGACCTGTATCTCGCCATCGGCTATGCCTCACAATTCTTGGCCGCGCTGAGTAGCCTGCCGCTCACCATGACC
>DAOTTP010000298.1:0-2403 GCA_034437835.1 Anaerolineae bacterium
GCTGAAGGCGTTGGGTGACGAGGCCGCCGCGCATTTCCGCCAGACGTTGCCCGCCGCGCTGGACGCCTATCCGCAGGTGATGGTCGTGACTCACGTCCCGCCGTTCGCCGAGGCGTCATTGGATGATGGCAAGCTGTCTGATGACGATGGGCTGCCGTTTTTCGCCTGTAAAGCGGTAGGCGATGTGTTGTTAGAGATGGCGCGGCGCTATCCAGAACGTGAAATCATCGTGCTATGCGGCCATACCCATAGCCCATGTGATATTCAGATTTTGCCGAATCTGCGCGTGGTGGCAGGGCAGGCCGAGTATAAATACCCAGAAATCCAGCCCCTGATGTTGGAAATTGGGTAATCGACTGTAGGGAGGGCATTTTTGCCGTCCCTACACAGTTGTTTTTGTTTATTCTTGTGACGCGACGTATTCCTGAGCAGCCGCATATTGCGCATTGACGTGTTCGATGAGAACTTGCAGCGCCATATCGAAATCTTCTGGCGAGGCGAGAAAAGTATGACGCTCGATTTCGCCGTTTTCGCCAATCACATACGGCGTGATGAGGGCGTATAGCGCTTGATAAGTCGCGGTCATTTTGGCCGGTTCAAACACCGTCGTGCTGACCTCATCGACATCCTGCACGTATTGGGCATGATACACCGGGTCGTCCATAAGGAAGCGAATCAGCGGCCAATCTTCGCTGACGGTTTCGAGGTCGATGCTCAAACTGCTGTTTCCGCGCCGAATCCGATTGCCCGGTGTCGCGTTGCCTTCCGGTGGGGTGGCTTGACCTTGCCGACCACGCCCTCGGCCCATGCCTTCGGCCAGCGCCATATTGTTGTCCCATGGAATCCACGTCAACAAGCCGTTGGACGGGTCGTTATACAGATAATAGTTGTGCGACATCTGCCCGTAGGTGTCCCAGTTCTGCACGACCTGATTGGTCGCCAGCCAGCGGATGAAGCCGTCAACATTGAACACTGATTCGAGTCCGGCACGCCACGCTTCTGGGTCGGTGATACGGGTATCGGCGTGCAGGGCGTTGAATAAGGCGATGATGTCGCTGTAATCGTCCTCGTCCTCGTTGGTTTGCTTATCGAAACCGCCCTCATTGAATAAGCCTTGCGCGAAAGTGGCCGCGTCGCCTTCCGGCTTATAGACATTGCCGCCGTCGTCGGCAAATTGCGAGTCGATGACGGTATCTTCGACCACTTCAACGGCGGTATATAGGCCAAAATATTCTGCCCCATTCCCATAATCGACATAAACAGCGTAGAACGCGGTTTGGGACGCGGCGAGTCCAGCCTCGCGGAAGATGTCTGCGGTGACTTTTTCGCGCAATAGCGAGTCGTCACTCCAATTGCTAGAGAACGAAAGTTTTTTGAAACCGTAGAATCGCTGGTTGTCGATTTCAGGATATTCGTCCTCGAATTGGTCAAATTCCAGCTTGAACGGCAGCTTATAGTTCCCGCCACCCCACGAACTCATCAGGCTAGAACTACCCTTAAGGCGGAATCCGACGTTCTCCCATGTCTGGCCGTCAAATTCGACATCGGCGGCGACCCAGATGGGGTTTTGCTCAATACTCAATATCCTACCGCCTATTCCACCCCCGGCTGGCGGCAGCATCACCGGACTCCCGCCAAATTCGCCGTAGAGTTCGGTCATATCGTCGTTGATGGCCTGCCATTCTTCTGGCGCAATCGTGATAGTGATGGTGTTGACCTCGGTCTGAGGGAAAACTACTGAATAATCGGCATCGGCGTCGTTGCTATGCGATTCCTCCGTCCACCCCTCTGGGCGGGCGACCTCTTGAGCGGTGGCGCTGAATATGAACAGCGTCAATAGGGCGATAACGAGTGTGAAGATTTTAGGACGTTTCATGGTTAGGGAACTCCTTCATCGGATTATTCATTGTCATCTGAAGATGGTCAAAAGTTGTTTAACAATTACCGCAAGATTTTTAATCTGGGGGTTTTTGTTGTCGTTTCGGCTACCAATATGGGTTTTGAGCGACAGCCGCCCTTGACTTGGGAGTTATGGGATATATAATCTGCCCCCTGTCACCTGAACAAGATGACAGATTAACAAGCAAGTGCGATTAAGCAGAACGCCCTCCCAAATCTTGAGGCGTTGCGATGTTGAGCCGGTGATGTGGCGTGGATACAGAGCAACAACAAGCGAAGGGGCAGTCTCTTTAGCCCATAAGAAAGCCGACATCGGTTGTGCAAAGTGCAAGATTGATGAAAAGCTGGGGTTGACGGGGTGAGGGAAAGAAGCTAATCTAGGCATATCGACAAAACGCGGCAAAACAACGCGGAAAAGTCGGGAAAAAGACGCGGCGAAAGCCGTGTTCTGCTCCTTAACAACAGAATAGTGAGACAGACAGAACCCAAGTCAATTTATGGAGA
>DAOTTP010000299.1:0-9351 GCA_034437835.1 Anaerolineae bacterium
CGGCATGGTCGATTTCATCTTGAGCGAAGCGCGGTTGTATCAAAAGAAGCGGAAATAACGGCGGAATATCTAAGAGGCCGTTTGAAAATTCCCCTCACCCTGTTCACCTAGCGTTGAACTGTCCCTCTCCCACAAGGGGCGAGGGACAAAAACGCCGAAAAAGTCCCCCTCCCCACCCTGTGGGAGAGGGGGGTTTAGGGGGTGAGGGGATAACGATTGAATATTCAAACGGCCTCTAAGATACGGGTAATGTGAAATGATTGAATATATCGCCAAATACGTCGCCGAGGGTTAAAACTCCCGTCTAATGCACTGCAAAACCCACTAAAGTGGGTCGCTTGATTCAAGACCCTGAACAAAAGAGTCCCTTTAGTGGACTTTGTTTTTCCCTTAGACCGGCACTTTAGTGCTGGGCGACGGATGAGTCTCGACATTATCTATCGGGGCGCTTTCATTTCACATTAGGCGTAAGATTTAATCTATACGTAAGATACCTACTCAGTGGGCGGACGGGGACATGACTCCGCATCCCAATTCAAACTCCCCACTACACACTTGTGCCTCACTTTAATCAAGACCTTGATACTTCCTTGATGTTTGACAACAAGGAATTGATGTATTTTTGACGCGACTCTTGACATGCTGGTGAGACAATGGAGGTGTAGCAAGTTCAACATCAGGAGTTAGAGACCTTATGCAGCGTCTCTCCATCGGGCGGTTCTTATTCGGTCAACCGCTTGAAACCAAAGACCTCGCCCATCAGTCCATCAGTAAGCGGGTAGGTCTGGCCGTATTCGCATCAGACGCCTTATCGTCTACCGCCTACGCCACTGAGGAAATCTTGATTATCCTCTCGATGGCGGGTGGCGGCGCAGCCCTATTCGGCCTGAGCATTCCACTGGCAATTGCGATTTCAATCCTATTGATTGTCGTCACCATCAGCTATCGCCAGACCATCTTCGCTTATCCCAACGGCGGCGGCGCTTATATCGTCGCCCGTGACAACCTCGGTGAACTGCCAGCCCAAATCGCTGGTGCAGCCCTACTCACCGACTATATCCTGACGGTGGCCGTCAGCATTAGCGCAGGGGTGGCGCAAATCACCTCAGCCTTCCCCGGCCTATACGATTTCCGCGTCCTGATCGCCGTCGGCGTAATTATACTGATGACAGTGGTCAATCTGCGCGGCGTGAAGGAATCGGGGCGGATTTTTGCCGTGCCGACCTACTTCTTCCTCGGCATGATACTGCTCACCCTGAGCATCGGCGCGATTCAATATTTCACCGGCACGCTGGCAATCGTCCAGTTCACCCATGACATCCACCATAACGTGACCGAGCCGTTAGGCTTGTTCCTGATACTACGCGCCTTCAGCAGTGGCTGTACCGCGCTGACCGGCATCGAGGCCATCAGCAACGGCATCACCGCCTTCGAGAAGCCGCGCAGCAAGAACGCTGCGACCACGCTGGTCTGGATGAGTACTATCTTGATTGTGCTATTCCTCGGCATCACGCTGTTGGCGAGCGCCATCCAAGCGCAACCCATCCACCTCCCTGAGACAATCACATTGGCTGACGGCACGACTACTATCATCAAACCAGAGACAGTCATCAGCCAAATCGGGCGCACCATCTATGGTGAAGGCAGCCCGCTGTACTTTATGGTCTTGGCGGGGACGGCGCTCGTCCTTTTGATGGCCGCCAACACCAGCTATGCGGACTTCCCACGTCTGGCCGCACTGCACGCCGGAGACGGATTTTTGCCGCGCCAATTGACCTATCGCGGCGGGAGATTGGTTTTCGCGTGGGGGATTGTCGTGCTGGCGATTACGGCCTCATTGCTGGTCATCCTGACCGGCGCGGAGACGACGAGGCTGATTCCGCTATATGCGATTGGCGTATTCCTCAGCTTCACCATGTCGCAGACCGGGATGGTCGTCCGCTTGCTCAAGACTGGGCGCTGGATGCGCGAGGGCAAACTCAAGCCCGGAGAATCCATCAAGGGCTTAGAGACCGAAATCCAGTATGACCCGCATTGGCGTCAGCACTTGGTCGTCAGCGCGTTCGGCGCGGTCTGCACGTTCGTCGTGATGATGGTGTTCGCCATCACCAAATTCACCAGCGGCGCGTGGTTCATCATCGTGCTTGTGCCGCTATTGGTCTGGACGTTCTTTGGCATCCATCACCACTATAAGCGCGTGGCACACTCGCTGAGTATGGAAGGCACAAAGCCGGACATCGACGCACGCTCGGTACGCACCCTGATTTTGGTCGATGATGTCCACACCGAAACTGTGCGGATGGTCAATTTCGCCAAGTCACAAGGACACCCGTGGCAGGCCGTCCATGTCGGGATCAATCCTGAGAAGGCCGAAAAGGTCAAGCAGAAATGGAATGAGCGCATTGGGGAAGGTGAGCTAATCATCTTGCCGTCGCCGTTCCGCGCCCTCGCTGAGCCGATTCAGGAACACATCGCGGAGATGCAGGCCGAGACTCCCGGTTGCTTCATCCACGTCATCATGGGGCATTTGGTGATGGACTCATTCTGGGAGCAAGCACTCCATCAGAACAGCGCTTTCATCTTCAACCTTTCGCTGAGTCGCATGGAGCGCGTGGTCGTCACCAGTGTGCCTTACCAAATCCACGCCTAATTCTGAAGGCTCATGTTCAGGCCGCGTGAAACGGTTGCGACTGTAGTGGCGCCCTTCTGGGCGTCCGCCTGTTCCGAAAACGGACGGCAAAAATGCCGTCCCTACAAGGACATCAACTAATCCCAAAATAGGTTATCAGGTGCAAGCAGGTTAGGCGTAATCCTAATCACTTGCACCTTTCTCTTTGCGGGCATGTTGCATAGGGTTATCGGGCGGTTGGCGTCGAATCCATCACCCAATTTTTACCGTACAATGGTTGTATCATCTCATTTACGGATAGCCTTTAATGTCGAAAAAAACACTATTTCTCACGATAATTTTTGTCTTTTTCTCCCTGTGTTGGGCTGGTGACAATACACATGCACAAGGGTTGCCGTTCCCCGCTGGCACGCATGATGTTCACCGCATCATCGTCAAATTTACCGAGGGGAGCGATGTCCGGCTGCGGGATAGCGGCCTGTGGTCGCGCTCTGATGCGGACATCGCTTCGGTCAGCGCTACCCTACATGCGCCCATCGTCATCGAGCTATCGCGCTTTTTTGACCAAAATGTGGCGGAACTGGATTCCCTGCGCGGGCGCATCACCCGTGATGGCGAGTCGCGGTTGGCCGACCTGAATCTGTATTATGAGGTCAGGCTGTCGCCGGAAACGCCCATCCCAGATGCCCTCGCGTATATCGCATCGCTCAACGCCATGCCCAGCATCGAGACAGCCTATCCCGCACCGTTGCCCGCCCCGCCGGACAATATCCTCTCAGAAGCACAGACTCGAGTCCCGTCGCCGGATTACGCCCCGTCGCAAGGCTACCGCGATGCCGCCCCTCAAGGCATGGGCATCGACTCCGCGTGGGCGCTCCCCGGCGGGCGCGGTGACGGCGTGACGCTGGTTGATTTGGAATATGCGTGGAACTACGACCACGAGGATTACGCGCTGGATGTCAGCGATTTAATCGCGGGGGATGTCTATACGGCGTTCGGATTCCACCACGGGACGGCGGTTCTGGGCGAAATTATCGGGGCGGATAACGGGATTGGCGTCACGGGTCTGACGCCCAACGCCACCGTGAAACTGGCCGCGTCGATGACGGGGACGGGTCAAAATATCGCCCAAATCCTGCTCGACATCACCGCCCAATTGCCCGCCGGGAGCGTCGTGCTGATTGAGCAGCAGACCAACGCGCCGTTCGATGTCAACGCCGCTTGTACGAGTGAATTATGCGACGGATTTGTCCCGGTTGAGGTGCATCAGGCGGTTTTCGACGCGATTCAATACGCCACCGCCAATGGGATTATCGTGGTCGAATTGGCTGGAAACGGCAGTATCAACCTTGACCATCCGTTGTTCAATAACCGCTTCAAACGGACTTCCCGCGATTCTGGCGCGATTTTGGTGGGCGCTGCCAACCCAACCACCCATCAGCCTTATCCGTGGTCAAACACCGGCAGTCGGATTGATGTGTATGGGTGGGGCGACCAAATTTATACCACCGCCTATGGCGACTTATTCAGCAACGGGGTCAACGCCAATCAAGACTACACGGCGAGTTTTGCGGGGACATCCGGCGCAAGTGCGATGGTGACGGGCGCGGTCATCGCCTTACAAGGGATTGCCAAAGCCGACAGCGACTTAATCGGCTCGTTGGAGATGCGCGCCCTGCTGCGTTCGACGGGGACGCCACAAGGCACATCCAACCGGAAAATCGGGGCGATGCCGAATCTGGCCTACGCGCTGGTGCGGTATTTCAAAAGCGACGGCAACCTCTTGGTTAATCCGGGCTTTGAACCTGATGCGTCCGGTTGGAAGGTCATCTTAACCCAAAATGATGGCGTGAACTGTCGGGGCGGGTATAGCGCCGTCGGCGTGTGTGCTTTCCGGTTCAGCGGCAATAGTGGCGAAAACAGTCAATTCAGCCAAAGAACCGAGTTTGCGGCGGGCGATTTGGGCGCGGGCGATACGGTCAATCTGTCATTTCTGCTCAACGCCAATGATGTTGTGGCAGGCGGCACGGCGCGGTTAATCATCACCTATACCGATGGGACGAAACGGACGGGCGAAATCCTGTTAGGCGCTACGGGTGGGGTCTATATGCCCCAGACCCTTTCGGTAGTCGTAGAAAAGCCGGTGCGCTGGGTGCGGGTGGTGTTCAATTATCGCGGGACATCCGGCAAACTGTATATCGACGAGGTGAAGCTCTCAACCTGAGTACCCCCAAGCGCATTTTTTCGTTATACTCATGGACAGCAATGGCAACGGTAAGGGATGGCGGCATGAGAAGCGACGAACTGCGCGAAGAAGGCATCGCAGCGCTCAAGGCGCGGCGCATTGACGATGCGCGACGGCTGTTGGCTGAGGCCATCAAACTGAATCCGCGTGACGCTGAGGCGTGGGCGTATATGGGCGTGATGTCTACCGACACCAATGCCCGCCTGATGGCCTTCCGCCGCGCCCTTGAGATTGATTCAACCAATAAAACCGCGCTGGCCTCGCTCAAGGCGCTGGGGATTGACCCATTGCGCCTGTTGGAAAATCGCCCGGCAGAAGCGCTCAAACCGCCAGCCGCGACTCCGCCCAGCCCGCTACAGGGCAATCCCGACCCGCGCCTCTCGACCACCGAGTCGGATTTCAACAGTCTGTTTGGGGAGAACCCAGAGGCGGCGGCGGCGCTGTTCGGCTCACCCCAACCACCTAAATCCTCTAGTAAGCCCCAGCCTTTGACGCCCCAACCAGAAGAGCCAGACATCGCGTTTGATGACCCGTTCGGCGGGGTAGGCCAAAACCCATTCACATCCACCTCTACCGGCCAGATGCCCGTCATCCAATCTCCGACCAGCACTGGCTCTGCGCCAATCGTCCCGCCAGACCCGACTCCTAACCGTCTGCGCCCGCCTAAAACCGACCAGAACTTTGACGGCATCCCCTTGCCGACAGAGGATTATCTGGAGCAGGCCGCCGCCGAAGCCGAGAAAGCCGCCGCACGCGCACCGCAAATGCGCTTGGATGGGATTAACTGGGTCAAGAAAGACAAGAATCGCGCTGGTGAGGGCGATGTCTGGCAGTTACGAATCCAAGCCGGCGCGGCCATCGTAGCCGTCTTGCTGGTGCTTGGGGCGGCAGCGGTGTTGCTTTATCGCAACCCCAGCGTGCAGCGTTTCGTCGGTATCCGCACCTCTATCCCGACCCGCACCGCGACCCGTACCCCAACGCCCACCCCCGGCGTCACCCCGACTCCGACTGCTACGCTGAACCCGACAGAACAAGCACAGGCCACCCTGACGCCCACCCTGCCGCCAGTGATTACCCCACAAGGGCCGCAAAATCCCAACATAACGCCCGTCTCCACCGCGTTATATGGGGCGGCGCTGTTCGACCTCGAAGGCGTGATGCCGCGTGCGATTGCCACCCTCAACGCCGGGGACGCGGTATCGGTGATTCCGACCTTTGACGCCGAAGTGCGTCTGGTCAGCATCACGTTCAACCCCAACCCGTATTATTTCAAAGCGATAGCGCAAGCCCAGAGTGGCGACTTTACTGGGGCGCTCGAAACCTTGACCGAGGCTGAGGAGCGCGTCGAGACCGACCTCCCATCCAACGAAATCCCGTTCGCTCGCGCCCTGATTCAATCGGCGTTCGCGGATGTCGAGTTGCTCCGCGCCCAGACCTTACGGCGCAGCGGCAGCCCGGGACGCGCCGCTCAGAGCTACCAAGTCGCTATCGAACGCGCCGAAGCTGCGCTTGCCGCTGACCAACAAAACGCCCGCGCCCATATCGTGCTGGTACGGGTCGCGCTAGAGCAAGGGCGCTATCAGGACGCCATCGACCTGCTCGATTTCGCCCTCAGCCCACAGGTCGGCGCGGTTCAATTCAACTCCAACCTCGATCTGATTACCCTACGCGGCTACGTCTATCTGGCGCGGGCGGCGACGCAAGGCGGTCAGGCGGCCTATCTTGACCAAGAATTGGCCGATACTCAGGGACGGGCGGCCATCCTCGCCAACCCGTTTGACCGGCGCGGCCATGAACTGCGGATTGCGGTAGCGCTGGCACAAGAGCGGGCGGGCGATTCCGTCCTGTTAAACGATACCTACCGCCTGTATTTCCAGAACGACCCACGCGCCCTCAAGTTGTTGGGCGACTCGCGTCAGTTGGAGGGCAATCCTGACCTCGCCTTCAATGCTTATTCGGATGCGGCCACCGCTGCTCTCACCTCACAAAACGGCGGGGCGGACGCCGCCGGTGCGCTGGTCGCCCGCGCTGAACTGCTGTTGGCTCAGGGCGATGGCGGGGCGGCGCTGGCCGATCTCAACGCGGCCTATGAGGCGCAGCCGGATGCGACAATACGCGCCAAGCGCATGGACGCAGCCTATTTTTCAGGGGAGTATGATCTCGCGTTGGAAGATGCGCGGGCATTGGTCGGTAGTGAAGCCGCGCCGGATGATGTGTTCTTCTTGATGCAGGCGCGGGTACGCTATGACCTCGCCGCCGCCGAATCAGAGGAAGCGCTGGTGACTATCGCCGACGATGTGCTGACGCTGTTGGCGCGCACCAATACCGCCTTGCCCGTCGAGTTGCGCCCCATCGCCGAGGAATATCGCGCCCGCGCCGCGTTGGTCAGCGGCGACCTAGAGGCCGCCAGTACCGCCGCCAATACCGCTTATAACTTGTCGAATATCCCAGAATTGCTCATCCTCCGCGCTGATGTGCGTGCCGCGCAAGGACGTTTTGACGAGGCGCGTCAGGATTATCTGGAAGCGTTGAACACTACCGCCGACACGGACGAATCGCTGGGGCTGTTGGCACGCGGCGGACTCGAACGCCTGCCGGGGCGGATGACGGCCACAGCGGTTATCATCACAGGGACGGCACAGGCCGTTATGACCGGCACGGCTGAGGCCGAATCGACCAACGCGGCTGGCACAGCAGAGGCCGTCGCTGTCTTGACCGCCACCGCGCAGGCGTCCATCACCCCGACTGTGACGCTCACGCCGTCCATCACGCCGACGCCCTCCCCTACCGAAACCGAAACGCCCGCCCCAACGGAGACCGTCACCGCCACGCCCACTTAGGGTTAAAAGCAGTTACTTTGCCCGCACATCAAACGTGCTTTCTGCCCTAAGTAAAGCGGGCGTGCTATAGTAGGGGATGCAAAATACTGGACTGGCTCATATTGGCAAGGACCCCCCGCCATGCTCAAACATTTTGACATCCTCAACGGGCGCACCGTAATCATCGTCGGCTTCCAACGTCAGGGGCAGGCGCTGGCGCGCTGGCTGCTCACCGTTGGGGCGCGTCCCGTCGTCACCGACAACAAGACCGCCGAACAATTGAATATCGACCCCGCCGATTATCCGGGAGCGCGGTTTGTGCTGGGCGATAACCCGCTGGAACTGTTGGACGGGGCAGATATGCTGTGCATCTCTGGCGGCGTCCCGCTCACCCTCCCGCTGATTGTCGAGGCGGTCAGCCGGAAACTCCCCGTCACCAACGACGCGCAATTGTTCGTAGACCGTTGCCGCGCCCAACTCATCGGCATCACTGGCAGCGCGGGCAAGACCACCACCACGACCCTGACCGGCCAAATCGTCAAGGCGGCTGGTCATCAGACATGGGTGGGCGGCAACATCGGCAGCGTCCTGTTAGACGTCATGAATTACATCCAGCCCAAAGACCGCGTGGTGATGGAACTGTCCAGCTTCCAACTTGAACTGATGCACAGCAGCCCACAAATCAGCGCGATTTTGAACATCACGCCCAATCACTTAGACCGTCACGGCAACATGCAGGCGTATGTCGAGGCCAAAGCCCAAATCCTCATCCATCAGGGACAAAGCGGCGTGGCGGTCTTGAATAAGGATGATATGGGCAGCATGGTGTTAGAAAGCCTCGCGCCCGGAGAGGTGTGCTGGTTCACACGGCGCGAAATCGTCGGCGATGGGGCGTTTATGGCTGGGACGCGCCTGTTTGTGGCTGGGCGTAGCAGCACGACGGGCGACCCGCAATTCGTCTGCGATGTCAGCGACATCCCCTTACGCGGCGACCATAACGTGAGCAATGTGCTGGCCGCCTGCGCTATCACGGGTGCGGCGGGCATTGCACCAGAAGTCATGGCCGCGACCATCAAGAAATTCAAGGGCGTGCCGCACCGCCTAGAGACCGTGCGCGTTTTGGATGGCGTGACGTGGGTCAACGACAGCATCGCTACCGCGCCGGAGCGCGTCATGGCCGCCCTGCGGAGTTATACCGAGCCGCTGGTTTTGCTGTTGGGCGGGGCGGATAAAAAATTGCCGTGGGATGAACTCATGGCGGCGGCGGCGGGCAAATGTCGCCATATCGTGACCTTTGGGCGGGATGGTCAACTTCCGGTGGAGGTGCTAACCCGTCTGACCCTGCGCGATGACCTGATTACCCGCGTCGATACCTTAGACGAGGCCGTCGCTGAGGCGCACAAGCACGCCCAAAGCGGCGATGTCGTCCTCCTCAGTCCCGGCATGACCAGCTACGACGGGTATCCCAATTTCGAGGTGCGCGGCCAGCACTTCAAGGATTTGGTGACGGCGCTATAGCGCTCGCCTAGTCAAAACTTAATGTGACGCTCTGCTGCCGCTAAAGCGGCGCAGCTTCTACAGCACGCTTGCACTTACCCTTGCCATAAGGCGCAGGCAGAGGCACTACGTTCGGCTGTATGGACACGTCCTGTCCATGT
>DAOTTP010000300.1:0-1572 GCA_034437835.1 Anaerolineae bacterium
CATCGGCAGACCGCGCACGGTTCGCTGGAAAAGGCTGTTGCCGATTGGTCAGGACAAGTCATTGAGCGTGTTTCACGGGTGGATGATGAGGGACAGGTCGAGCATATCGCCGTCGTCCAACTGCGGCGCGATGGGGTGCAAATCTGTGTCGAGGCGCCCAGCGATGTCTTCGGGGACGATGCCGCGTTGCGTCGCCTGATTGCAGGGCGTGCAGGCGAAGGATTCACCGTCCGAGCGGGGATGGGCACGCACCTCGCACCGGCCATCCTGAGCTTGTCTGGGGTCTATCCAAGTCGCACCAGCTACCGCTTCATGGGTTGGACGCAAATCGATGGGCGCTGGACATACATTACGCCAACTGAAAACGTCAAATCGGATAAAGCATTATCGCCACAGCACGAGGTCGAATTGGAGTCGCGGTTGCGGGATTATCGCCTGACACAAACAGCGTGGAAAGATGCTCACACGGCTTTTCAAGCGATGATGGCCGTTTTCCCGCCTGAGCTTGCACCAACCTTGATCGCATTCGCCTTACTGCCGCTGCTTCAGCGCTTCTTTCCAGCCGCCGCCCCCAAGCCTGCGCTGCATTTGGTCGGGACAACCGGTAGCGGCAAGTCCGAGATTGCCTCACTGATGACTAGCCTGTACGGGTCTTTCTCACGCGACACGCCGCCCGCACAATGGGGCGACACCGTGAACACCGTCGAGTCGCTGGGCTATGCGCTGGCCGACGCGCTCTATTGGGTGGACGATTTCAAACATATCTATGCCGATGAGCGCACCTTCACACGCTTTTTGCAAAGCTACTCACGCGGCATGGGGCGGGGGAGGTTAACCCGCGAGGCGAAAATCCGTCATGAGCGCCCGTGCCGTGGGCATATCCTATCCACTGGCGAGACGACCATGGCGGGCGAGGCCTCGATTCTGGCGCGAATGATCGTCTTGGAACTTCCACCGTGGGAGAGCCGTGATCCGGGTGGGACAGCGCTGGCACTGGCCGATCAATTGCGAGGACATCTGTCTGGATTCACGTCACATCTGGCGGCATGGTTGGCAACCCAAGCTGATTTAGGGACGCTGACCCGAGACATCAAAGCGCAATTTGAGACGGGTATCAACCACTACCGTGCGTTGCTCAACACTTCTGGCACGAAAGCCAACAACACCGGGCGAGTCATCGGCAATTGGGCGGTGTTGAAGACGGTCTATGGCCTAGTCAATTGTTTTCTAGCCGAACAGGGTACTCCAATATTGCCCCCGTGGCGTGACCTCGCTGTAGAGTCAGCACAGGCCATGCGTGAAGAGCGAGCCGGTCAACTTTACCTAGACATCATCCTACAATTGGTCGCCAGCGGACGAGCCGCGATTTGTGACATGGCGCAGATGCACGAGGTTTCGCCGCACACGCCAATCCTCGGCTACAAACAAGACGGGTTTGTCTATCTGCTACCCGACATCGCCTACCGTGAGGTATGTAGGATACAGGATGTAAACTTTACACTACAGGCCATCGGTAGCCAGCTCCAGGAAGACAAACTGCTGATCCCCGGCACAACCAACCTGAGTAGTCAG
>DAOTTP010000301.1:0-40955 GCA_034437835.1 Anaerolineae bacterium
ACGCCGCCTTGATCGCTCACAAAGGCGAAACGATAGCCACTACCGACATATTGCGGATCCCACGCAATGAACTCATCATTTTGGTTACGACTTGAGGTGATGTTGGTATGCGTTCCCCAAGCGTTATTAGCAAAGGTGGCAATATAGATGTCGAGATCGCCGCCATCCAGACGATTTGACGTATAGGCGATTTTTGACCCGTCAGGTGACCATTTGGGCTGTGTATTTTTCACCAGCTGACCATTGACCAGATTAGTCGCAGAGACGCGCTGGCGGTCTAAGCCATTAACTGTAACCTCAGATTGCTGGTTGAATACCGCTTTAATGGTGTAGACATCTGCATTCCCGTCGCGATCAGAGGCATGGGTGATGCGTTGACTATGCCAATCAGGAGTCACATCTTCACCCGTATTTTCATTGGTCAAATTGATACGATTAGACGCGGTGATGCTTGTAGCGGTGAGGGTGATTTGTACGGTATAGATGTCCTTGTCTCCATCTTCATCGGAGACATAGGCCAAGCGGGTTCCGTCAGACGACCAAACCGGTTGGCGCTGGTCGGAATTGGCTTTGTTGACCGTGTTATTGAGTGCTATGGGTGCGGATGAATCCCCAAGCCGTTTAATGTAAATATCCTCATTGCCCGCTGAATTCTCCCGCGTGAAGGCGATGAGCGTCCGGTCTGGCGACCACGCCGCCCAACGGTCAACGACGTTGCTATCCGTGGTGAGGCGAATGGCTGTGGTATCTGTTGGTCGCGCCGCATAAATAGAGCGTTGCCCCACCCAATCCCTATTTTATGAGAAAACGATCCATTCCATGCAGGGGATGGGTGCTTCTACTTGGAGTATATTTAGATTTTGCTCTTGAGAGTCATAAATGAGTGTAATGTCATCTATCCAGTCAAAAGCACGCATGTTTACTGGTGAGGTTAACAGATTAACTAGAGATCCATCTAATGTATCTCTGATTTGTAGAACCCCGTCTTGACTACCTATAGCAACATAACGATTATTGGACGACCATAATATATCGTAAATACCATAATCAGTCACAATCGGAAATTTAGAAATTAATTGATAGGTATTGGTTTCAAAAACCAATAGACCATGGGTAATTAGTGCTGGATAAATTGTAGAATCTAGTGAAGTAGATATAATTGCTAATTTACTCATATCAGGACTAAATCCTAAATTACTAGGAAAGTCCATTGGGGAAGATAAAGTTGTTATTAAGCTTCCGTTTAATTCCCAGATATTCAATCCTGTTAAGCCACTAGTTATCAGATTTCCTGTGATATCCCAATCTATATCGTAAGTTTCTTTTGTTAATAATCTTGATACTATCTCACCATCATTGGCATCAAGAACATACGCGCTGTCATTTTGAGTTGCTATAGCAATGTAGTTCCCTTCAACATCCCATACAATCTCAGTTATACCAACTAGATTATTTTTCATTAAATTAACTTCAAATATCTTTTGATTTGATATAATATTCCATACTTGAATCAGGCCAGAAAAATTCGCGGTTGCAATTTTTGTGTTATCAGTTGACCAGCTCAAATCTGTGATAATTTCTCCCGTCGCTTATAATACATACAATGGCATTAATGTTTCCAAATCCAATATTGTGAGGGTTCCCTTCAGAGTTCCAATAGCAATCATATCCTTATTTGGACTTATACTTAAGCTACTTATAACATTCTCCGAAGGTTGGGCTATAACTCCGTACACACCTGTTAAGAATAGAAGCACTAGACCGAGAATGATTTTCATTCGGAGTTATCCTTTCGTTTCGAGTTCAGTTATTGAATGAGGCGATTCAATGCGGCTTCCATGAATAGTTTAAGCCACTCCATTCTGGCATCACCAGAATTACTCCCCTTATTCGCTTCACAACCTTCGGAAATGCTATTACAATATTGCTGTGAATTGTCATCGGGGAGATATTTTGCAAATCTCCCCGATCTCTATGTGATTTGGCTGAGTTAACTGTGTTCGATCAGGCTGCGACCCGTCATCTCGGAAGGTTGAGGCACGCCCAGCAACTCTAAGACAGTGGGCGCGACATCGGCCAAAATCCCAGACGGGCGCAGCTTATAGTAGCCGTCGCCAATCAGGAATAACGACACCGGATTGGTCGTGTGATAGGTATGCGCCGCGCCTGTAAGTTCCTCAATCATGCGCTCACAGTTGCCGTGGTCAGCGGTGACAATCGCCACGCCGCCTTTGGCGTTCCACGCTTCAACCAACCGATTGGCGCACCCGTCCACCGTCTCGACAGCCTTAATCCCCGCGCTGAGGACGCCGGTATGCCCGACCATATCTGGGTTGGCGAAATTGACGAGGATGAACGAGTCATCGTGCGACGCGATTCGCTCTAGCGTTGCGTCGACCAACTCATAGGCGCTCATCTCCGGCTGGAGGTCATAGGTCGCTACTTTAGGTGACGGGATGATGCGACGGTCTTCACCGGGAAATTGCGCCTCATTGCGCCCATTGAAAAAGAACGTCACATGCGGATATTTCTCGGTCTCGGCGCTGTGATATTGGCTCAAACCGGCGTTACTGAGTGTCTCTGCCAGCGTATTCTTGAGGCGTTCCTTGCCGAACACGACATCCACCGGCAGATTGTCCATATACTCGGTGAATGAGACCAAGTTCACGCCTTCGACGCGCTTGCCCTCAAAACCGGCTACAGTGGGCAGCGCCATCGCTTGGACGATTTGGCGCATCCGATCAGCGCGGAAGTTATAGAAAATCACCGTATCGCCGGGCTTAATCGCCATATCGGGGTTATCCCCAATCACCACCGGATTGATGAACTCATCGGTGATGCCCGCCGCATAATCGGCCTGCAACGCCGCCGCCGCAGACTCGGCAATCGGCGCATTATGATTCACGATGGCCTCAAAGCCGCGTAGCGTGCGCTCCCAGCGATTGTCTCTGTCCATCGTGTAATAGCGCCCGGACACGCTGGCAACCGACGCATGAGTGTGGGACTTCAAAGCCTCATCCAGTTGCGCGATGAATCCGAGGCCGCTATTGGGCGGGGTATCGCGCCCGTCGGTGATGACATGCACGAACGTTTGTAAGCCCGTCGATTGGGTGATATTCAAGAGCGAAAACAGGTGGCTAATATGGCTGTGGACTCCCCCATCGCTGACCAAGCCAATCAGGTGAATCCGTCCGCCGCTAGACTTGGCCTTCTCAAACGCGCTGCTCAGGACTTCATTGGAGGCCAGCGTGCCGGACTTAATCGCAACGTTAATCGCGGTAATGTCTTGATACACGATTCGCCCCGCGCCGAGGTTCAAATGTCCGACCTCACTATTGCCCATCTGGTCAGGAGTCAGTCCGACGGCCTCGCCGGACGCCTCGACCACCGAGCGCTCGTGGGTTTTGAGCCAACGGTCAAAATTCGGCGTATTGGCTTGCGCTACCGCGTTGCCGTGTTCAAACTCGCGGATTCCCCACCCGTCCAAAATAAGCAACATGACTTTTTTGTCAGCCATTGTGTTTCTCCTCTAGTATGATGTTCCTAACGCTCACAATACACAGTTGTACCACGGGGCGGCGCTTGTGACATCAGTCTACCGGACGTAAAATAGCGACATGACTCATTCATCCCCCACCCCACCCCTCGCAGACCGCATCCGCCCCAAAACGTTGGATGAGGTGATCGGCCAGCGCCACCTGATTGGCAAAGGCAAACCCCTGAGCCGTGCTGTCGAGCGCGGAGCAGTCCATTCGATGATTTTCTGGGGGCCGCCGGGAGTCGGTAAAACGACTCTGGCGCGCATCGTCGCCACCCAAACCGGGCGCAAATTCGTCCAATTGTCGGCGGTATCCGCCAGCAAAGACGACATCCGCAAAATCGTTGAAGGCGTCAAAGCCGCCCGCACCCGCGATTTGTTCAGTAGCCCAGATGACGATAACAGCGCCGCCGATGGTGTTGTCTTATTCTTGGATGAGATTCACCGCTTCAACAAAGCCCAACAAGATTTTTTGCTGCCGTATGTCGAGGACGGCACGCTGACCCTGATTGGCGCGACGACTGAAAACCCGTCATTTGAGGTCAATTCGGCGCTACTGTCGCGGTCACAAGTGTTCACCCTCGAAGCATTGTCGGCTGATGACATGCGCGAGGTGATTCTGCGTGGCGCGGCGGCCTTGGATATCACGGTTGAGGGTGAGGCGATAGATTTCCTCGCCAATTACGCCAACGGTGACGCCCGCCTGAGCCTTAATCTCTTGGACGCGACTCATGGTCTATACCCTGAACCCGTGTTGGCGCTCGTCCATATGCGCGAAGCCTTGCAATCCAAACACATCCGCTATGACAAAGCCGGTGAAGAACATTTCAACACTGTATCGGCCTATATCAAGTCAATGCGTGCCAGCCAAATTGATGCAGCCTTGTACTATCTGGCGCGGATGGTGTCCTCCGGTGAAGACCCGCTGTTCATCGCCCGCCGGATGGTGATTTTCGCCAGTGAGGACATCGGCATGGCGCAACCGACGGCGCTGGTGGTCGCCAACGAGGTCTTTAAGGCGTGTGAGGTGATTGGCTACCCCGAATGTCAAATCAACCTCGCGCACGGGACAGTTTATCTCGCATCGGCGGCCAAAGACCGTTCCTCGTATGAGGCCTACTTCCGCGCCTTAGAGGATGTCGAAAAACACGGCAATTTGCCCATCCCACTCAAGATTCGCAACGCCCCTACCGGCTTCATGAAGCAGTTGGGCTATGGGGAGGATTATGCACTCTATGATGAGGAAAGTTATCTGCCGGATGAGTTGAAAAAACGCACGTATTATCAGAAGTCATAATATGGCGTAGGCATGGCGTCGCCTAGATAAACGGCTTATGCCTAGCTAGAGTGCGTGCTGAATGCTATTATGGCCTGTCGTGTTGTCCGTAAAAGCACAAGGAGTCCCCTGTGCAAGCAATCTGGAAATTGGCTTGGGCGCGTATGACCCTCATCACCGAATCGGTGGGTGAAGTCAGTAGCCGTGTCCTCTTGACCCTGATTTATTTCACTGTTTTCGTCCCGTTCGGCCTGATTTCACGCTTGACCACCGACCCACTTGATTTTAAGAGTGCGCCGTCATGGCTGGTGCGTAAACCCGTCCCGCGTGATATTACATCCGCCAAGTTACAGGG
This sequence comes from Anaerolineae bacterium, assembly GCA_034437835.1. GTDB lineage: Bacteria > Chloroflexota > Anaerolineae > Aggregatilineales > Phototrophicaceae > Flexicrinis. Next base: position 5,170 of record DAOTTP010000301.1, read on the forward strand.
GTAAAGCCGCCGCATGTATATCCTCGGAATCTCCTGCTTCTACCACGATGCCGCCGCCGCGCTCATCCACGATGGCAAAATCATCGCGGCCTCAATGGAAGAACGTTTCAGTCGCAAAAAACATGATAGTAGTTTCCCCACAGAGGCGATTAATTTCTGCCTTCGCCAAGCGGGAATCACCTCCAAAAACCTCGACTATGTGGTGTTCTATGAGAAGCCACTGGTCAAGTTTGAGCGCATCCTCCAGACCAGCCTGAACACCTTCCCGAATTCGCTGGCCGTCTGGCGTGAGGCGATGACCGGCTGGCTGCAAAAGAAATTGTGGATTAAAGGCGACATCATGAAAAAGGTGGGCGTCAACGCCCGCAAGGTGATGTTCTGTGACCACCACATGAGTCACGCCGCTAGCGCATTCTTCGCCAGCCCGTTCACCGAGGCCGCCGTCCTGACCGCCGACGGCGTGGGTGAGTGGACAAGCACCACGCTTGGCAAAGCCACCAGCTTCTGGGAGGGCGAAACCGGCACGAATGACATCAACCTGTTCAGCGAACAGCGCTTCCCCCATTCACTCGGCTTGCTCTATTCGGCCTTCACCGCGTGGCTGGGTTTCCGCGTCAACAACGGCGAGTATAAGGTCATGGGCATGTCGCCCTATGGCACGCCGCGTTACATGGACAAAATTGAGAAAATCCTCAAGCTCAACCCATCAGATGGCAGCTTCCGGCTGGATATGGATTATTTCAGCTTCCATGAATCAGCGGATACCAGCTTCAACAAGAAGTTCGTCGATTTATTCGGTGAGCCACGCCCAGCAGAAGCCGACTTCTTCACGATGGAAACCAACCCTGAACGCGCCGCTGAAAAAGAAGGCATGGCGCTCAATCAGCACTATGCAGACATCTCGGCCAGCATCCAACAGGCCACCGAAGACGCGCTCATCGCGACCTGCAAACACCTACACGCCCAAACTGGCCTCGATAAGTTGGTCATGTCCGGCGGCGTGGCGCTCAACACCAAAGCCAATTGGCGCTTACTGAACGAAACCCCGTTCAAAGAAATCTACATCCAACCGGCCTCCGGCGATGATGGCGGCGCATTAGGCGCGGCGATGTGGGCGTATCATGTCGTGATGGGCAAGCCCCGCGTCGAAGCGATGAAAAACGCCTATCTCGGCGTCAGCTATAACGAGACGCAAATCAAGCAAACGCTTGATGAAGTCGGCATGACATACGAGTCGTTCGAGGACAACCCGGACAAGATGCTGGACATCTGTGCCGAAGAACTCACCCATTCAAAGGTGATTGGCTGGATGCAAGGGCGCTACGAGTGGGGTCCGCGTGCCTTAGGCGCACGTAGCATCCTCGCTGACCCGCGCACCGAGGCGATGAAAGAAGTCGTCAACACCAAAATCAAGTTTCGCGAGCCGTTCCGCCCGTTCGCGCCCGTGATTCTACGTGACCGTGCTGCCGAATATTTCGACTACCCCGAAGTCCAAGAGCATGAAGCCCCGCGCTATATGCTGATGGTCGCGCCCATCAAAGAAAGCAAGCAGGCCGAAATCCACGCGGTCAACCATAAGGGTACGGGTCGCCTACAAGCGATTGAACGCGAAACGAATCCGCGTTACTATGGGGTTATCGAACGGTTTGGTCAGTTGACCGGCACGCCGGTTTTGCTGAATACCTCGTTCAATCTGCGTGGTGAGCCGATTGTCAACACCCCGGCTAACGCCATCAACACCTTTGTCAACAGCGATATCGACATCCTTGTGATGGAAACGCTGCTCGTCCGCAAACCGAATAAGTAAAAACGGAGGCCACATCAAATGGCAAGCCAAGACATCAATAACGACCCGATTGACAATGACGACAAGCCCAACGCCATCGAAGATTTCTTTGGGCGGATGGGCGTGCTGGGTGAATTGTTCAGCTATCTGTGGAAGCAGAAGTTGTACTGGCTCATCCCGATGGTGGTCGTGCTGGCTGCTTTCGCCGTCATCATCATCCTCGGCAGCAACCCTGTGACCGCGCCGTTCCTCTATTCGCTCCACTAAAGCGCAGGCTATACATGACTCCGGCACTTTGGATGCTCTTAATCGGCGGGATATGGGCGTTGGTCTTCGGACCCGGCGTCGCTCGTCGGACGGAAGAGCGCGAAAAAATCTATGGCGGAACACCTGCCAAGGCACTGAATTTGATTACGTCGTTGGTGGTGACTTCTGCCCCAGCGGTCATCATCACCGGCCTGTTCAACGGAATCGGTCTGATTGGGGCGTTGGTCCTCTCATTCAGCATCTTCATCGTTGGATTGCTGCTGTTGATGGGCTTCTCGGTGATTGAAGGTCCGGCACGCGAACAGAACGCAGATAAACGCGGCATCACCAATACATGGACGGAACAGGACGCCCGTAGCTCTGGGCTTTAGGTTGAAGCGATGAGTCCTGAGTGACAAGTCCTGAGTGGGGTAAAACCCATTCAGCGAGGCGTCACTCAGGACTTGTTTTTATTTATATATCTTACAACCGTGCTACAAAATACCCCGTGACATGAGGCTCTCACTCATCACTTGGGACTTAGGACTCATCACTAAAAAAATCACTCCGCAATTAGCGCTACCCGGCTGACTTTGACGTTATATTGGTGGCCGCTGGCGTAAAAGCGCACCCGTGAAATCGCAACCGGGCGCTCATCCGGCGTAAAGCCCGCCAAAATATTCCCGCTGTCAAACGAAAACCACGTAAACTGTTGCACCCGGATGTGCGGCTGGCGACAACTAGAACAGGTCGTCGGGTATGTGCCAGTATAATCCGGCAGTGTATAGAACCCATACACCAATTCGCCCCGCGTGCCGTCCGCCCTCAGATAGTCAACCCGCAACATCAACGGACATTCACTCCCTAGATAGCCGCAGCCCGCTAAAGACTGTTCTTCGATATAGAAATTGGCTTGGAGATATAGCGTACTCACAGTCGAAATATCCTGCCAAACCTCGCCAATCTGTAGCCCTTGCTGACAGATCGTCTCAGCAGGGGATTGCGTGCCTTCACCGCGCACCATCGCCAGCGTATTGCGCCCATCCTTGACGACCAGATTATACGTCCCACGCGGCGAGGTCGGCTCGACGTTACTATGGTTACACCCCCAACCGGTTGGGATGGAAGGCAAGCTAGGGTTAGGCGCTTCGACAGCAGTAGTGAAATCACTGTTCTGGAGCAGTTCCATCGGAGGCGGTATCGCCCGCAAATCATTACTCGCGCCGTTATACAGGCTGGTACTGGTGATGGTTAGGGCGGGACGTTGGTTGGGCGGAAACAGCACGACGGGACCGCCATCGCTCTCAACTTGAATCTCGCCATCGCGCACATCAACCCGGTAGCGCCCCGGCGCGGTAATCACCAGACGGGTCTGCTCTGGTGTGAATAAATTCAGGTTGATGAATTGGCTCAGGTCTTTGGCGACCAAAATTTCCAGACGGCCATTGACTCCGTTCAAGTCCAATTGGTAGCCCGTCGTCCCCAACTCAAAGCGCGGACGCTCGGCGGCGCGTAGCGTGACGGCACTGGTCACGCCCATCAGGTTGACGCTGGCGACGAATGCCCCATCGCGGTAGGGATCGCGAACAATGAGTTCCCCCTGTGAATCGACATCGCTAGGGCGGATTCGTGAGCCGACGGCCAAATCACGAGTTCCCTGCGCCACTTCCTCGCGCAAGTCCGTCCCAGTAATGCCCAATGCGCCCCGACTGGCCTGTACTGTCACGTCCATCGGCACGGTGGAGACGAATAAAAATTGATAAAGGCCGTAGCCGCCCAACGAGACCAACGCGCAAAACGTCAGACACGCCAACAACATCACCGCCCAAGCAATACGCTCTAGGCTGTTCGATAAAGGGACGGGATTATCTGAGGACTGGGTTATCTGGTGCAACATGCGCCCCTTTACAGGGTGGAATCGTCATTTTTGTGGGCAAATCCGCCCGTCTCGACTCAGCCGAAACTGTCGGCTATAATAACACATCAATCTCAAACTCAGTCAACTCTTGGAGTATTTTAACGATGTCCGGCCACAGTAAATGGTCCACAATTAAACGTGCTAAAGGTGTTGAAGACGCCAAGCGTGGTAAGATTTTTACCCGTATCGGGCGTGATATTATGATTGCAACCCGCGAGGGCGGTAGCGGGGATGAAAACAGCAACGCTAAACTGAAAATTGCCATTTTGAAGGCAAAAGCCGCCAACATGCCAAAGGAAAACGTCGAACGCGCCATCAAGCGCGGTCTCGGTGAAGGCGGCGATGGCGTCCAAATGGACGAAATCACCTACGAAGGTTATGGCACAGACGGCGTAGCCTTCATGATTGACGTGTTGACCGACAACAAGAATCGTTCACTGGCCGATGTCAAGCGCGTCTTGAACCGCGCTGGCGGCGCGCTCGCCTCGGCGGGGTCGGTGGGTTGGCAGTTCACCCAAAAAGGCTACCTTCAAGTCAAATCCGATGGCGTAGATTTCGACTCGCTGTTCATGACTGCCGCCGACGCTGGCGCGGATGATGTGGTGGAAGAGGACGACGGGTTCGCCGTCTATACCCCGCGTGAGATGCTGGGCGCCGTCGAAAATGCCCTCACCGGCGCGGGCTATACCGTAAACGAATCAGAACTGTATTGGCAATCCAACAACGAGACCGAAATCGCGGTTGACCGCGCTGTCGCCAATATGAAGTTGCACGAAGCGTTGGAAGAACTGGACGACGTGCAAAGCGTTGCCTCCAACTTGACCGTCAATGACGACGTTCTTGCAGCGTTGGAAACGGCCTAAAACAGCGTGCTTGCGCTGGGCATTGACCCCGGCACAGCCATTGTCGGCTATGGGCTGGTGCGCGAACTGGAAGATGGTGCGCTCCAGCCTGTCGATTATGGCGTCATCACCACCCCAGCCGGGATGCCGATGTGGGAACGCCTCGAAATCATCTATGACGGCCTGACCGCCCTCCTCAAGAAATACCAACCCGACCTTGTGGGTATTGAGGAGATGTTTTTCGCCAAGAATGTCACCACCGCTCTTACCGTGGCACAAGCGCGTGGGGTCATCCTCTTGGCGCTGCACCAAGCTCGCGTCCCCATCTCTGAATATAAGCCCAACGCGGTCAAGCAAAGCCTGACCGGGTACGGCGCGGCGGATAAAAAACAAATGCAGGAGATGGTGCGATTGATGCTCAACCTCGAAAAAATCCCGAAGCCGGATGATGCCGCAGACGGACTCGCCATCGCTATCACTACCTTACACAGCGCCAAATACAACAGCTTAGGAGACGATTGGGCATGATTGCCGTCATTCAAGGGGCGTTATTCCACGACGGGCGCGACCACGTAATCGTCATGGCGGGCGGCGTTGGTTATAAGGTATTCTGCCCGCCCACCGTCACCGGAGAGTTGGGCGAAATCCTCACCCTACATACCTCGATGATCGTCCGCGAAGATTCGATGACCTTATTCGGCTTCATCACCGCCGCCGAGCGCGATTTGTTCGAGTTGCTGTTGACCATCAGCGGAGTCGGGCCAAAAGTCGGCCTCGCAATTTTGTCTACCCTATCTGGGGACGCACTGCGGAACGCTGTCGTGGCAGACCGCCCGGAAATCCTCACCCGCGTGCCGGGGATTGGTAAGAAGACCGCGCAAAAGATACTCTTTGAACTGAAGGATAAACTGACCGGCGGGCTAGACTCTGCGCCGTCAGAAGCCTATAGCGATGTCAACAGTGACGTGATTGATACACTGGTCGCGCTGGGTTACAGTATTGTCGAAGCGCAGACCGCCGTCCAAGCCTTGCCGCCCAACACGCCACAAGATGTCGAGGAACGGCTGAGGCTCGCTTTACAGTATTTTGCCTAATGGGTTATATTTTGATTCTATTGGAAGGCTAAACCCCATGCGGACACCGGCAGGACGCGAGTGCAAACATTACTATGAAGATTTCCATCGCGGGCGTAACATCCAAGAATGCCGCTTGATTAAAGCCAATCTCCAATCTAAACACTGGCATCCGAGTGATTGCGCCAAGTGCCAAGTCCCCGACATCCTCAACGCCAACGCATCCCCCGATTTAGAGCTAAAACTCACCGTCCAGACCCGTTTTTTGAGCTTTGGGCGATTCCTCAAGGTCGAAGCCTCTTGTGTGCGCCACCGTATCCCCATTCCAGACCCGCACATCGGCTGCCCGAAATGTGCTGCCTCACGCGATGGGCTAGACTTATTCCGTAAGGCGCTGGAGGGCAGTGATGATTAAAGCGGTATTTTTCGACCTCGACAACACGCTTTTGGTCAACCCGACCAACTCGTTTATCCACGGCTATCTGAGCAGCCTAACAAAGCATTTTATGGCGAGTTGCGGCGTAGACCCGTCCCCAACCATCCGCAAGTGTATCCCCGTCGTCTCCGGCGTCAGAACCGGGCAAGGGGATAACTCGGACATCTTCCTGACGATGTTACAACCAGTATTCGACCTCCCCAAACAGGAAATCCAACGACTGTTCGAGGAGTTTTATGCAAACGAATACCCCAAACTGCGCCACCTGACCGAACCCGGCGCACGCTCTGCCGAAATCATAGACCGTACACGCGGCGCGGGGTATAAGGTGGTCATCGCCACCAACCCGCTCTACCCCGAAAGCGCCATCCGCCAGCGCTTGGAGTGGGCTGGCCTGACGCCCGATTTCGCGGCCTACGATTTCGTGACGACAGCAGAAAACATGCACTTCGCCAAGCCAAACCCGGCTTATTACGCGGAAATTCTCGCACGGGTCGGCCTCGAACCCGATGAGGTTGTGATGATCGGCGATGACCCGATTAACGATAAGCAGGCGGCTTCTACCATCGGAATCCGTACCATCACGATGGATTACAGTCAGCACGACAGCTATTTTGACAGCTTGTCGGATTTCGTGAACTGGCAACCGGCGGAACTCCATCCCCAAGCCATTGTGCCGCAATGGTTGGGCAACCTCGGCGCGCTGTTCGGTCAGACCAATGGCGTTCCGGCTCACTTTTGGGAGCAACACCCGTTCGAGGATGAGTGGTCGCCCAGCCAAATCGTCTGTCACCTCTTGGAACATGAGGGACTCGTCCACCGTCCTCGATTAGAGCGTATTAAAGAACAAGACAACCCATTCATCGCGGAATCACCTACCCCGCCGGGGCCGGCAGAATTCCCGCCTTGTGCGCCGGATGGTCATGCGGCGGTACAAGACTTCTTTGAAGCACGTCAGCAGACCATCGCCTTTGTACAAGGTTTGAGCGCGGAGGATTGGCAACGGCCAGCTCGTCACAGCATTTTTGGCCCGACCACCCTGCTCGAAATGGCCTATTTCACCGCACAACATGACCGGTTACACTTACGCCAACTCTGCCAGACTATCGGCGGGTGCGAGTAAAATAGGATTAACGAGGGTAAAAGACACCGTTGGTTGACGGTATATCGGTGTTTGTGTATACTAGTTTTAGTTAGTGCTGAATGTCACAATCAAAAGCGCACAGACCAGTTGAAGGGCGCACTATGGCAATGAACGCAGTTCTATCCACGATGCAAAATGGACACATACTCGAGGCTGACCTCGAAGCGCGCCTGATGGCGGGCTTGGATGCGGTAGAAGCCAAGATGTACGATATCTGCAATTCCGATGTGACGGTGCTGCGCGACGCCAGCCGCCACATCATCAGCGCGGGCGGCAAGCGTTATCGCCCCCGTTTGGCGCTGTTGGCGTATATGGCCTGTGGCGGCCAAAAGCTGGATGATGTCATCACCATGTCTGCCGCGCTAGAACTCGTCCATACCGCCAGCGTCGTCCACGATGACATCAATGACCACGGCGTGATACGACGCGGAAAGCCCTCGGTTAATGCCATTTGGGGGCGCACTTTCGCGCTGTTAACTGGCGACTTCCTGTTCACCAAAGTTTATGAACTGATGGCTCCCTTCCGTGACTTGAATATCGTGCTGGCTGAGGCCACCGTCGCGCTAGTCGAAGGCGAAACGCTACAGGCACAGGCCGTCAAGGAAAACCGATTCACCCGTGAAGTCTACATGGACATCATCGCCCGCAAGACGGCGGCGCTGTTCAAGGCTGGCGCGGTTTTGGGCGGGCGGGCAGCCAACGCCACTCAAGACGTGATTGAGGCGCTCTCGCTGTTCGGTTATAACATCGGCCTCGCCTTTCAGGTGATTGACGACATCCTAGACTTGACCGCAGATAGCGTTCAACTAGGCAAGTCGTCTGGTATCGACCTAGAGCAAGGGCGTGGTTTTGCGGCGGTGGCGGATGAGCCAACCGAAGACCCAATGGAAGCAATCAAGCGCAAGGCGTTCTCTGGCGACACCATCCAAAAAGGCAAAGACCAAGCCCGCCTATTGGTCGATATGGCGATTTCTCAGTTGGATGTCTTGCCCGACTCGCCCGAAAAATCAGCGCTGATTGACCTCGCCCTGACCACCATCCAACGCGACCACTAAAAACACCCATCCTGCGTGTTGAGTCCCGAGTCCTGAGATATACTCTCAGGACTCGTTTCATTTGGATTGAAGGAATAGCGGCGAATATGGCAATGCCATATCCCTACAAAAATCTCGCTTGATGCGGACACGGCAGTGCCGTGTCCCTACTTAGGACTCATCGCTTATGATTCCCGTTCTCACTATTGACCAAATCCGCGAGGCTGAAGCAGAGGCAGACCGCCTCGGTTATCCGTATGCGCGGATGATGCAAGACGCGGGCGGGGTTGTGGCCGACCTTGCCGCCGATTATGCCCGCAAAAACGTCCCATCTGAGCCGCGCTTCACCCTGCTCATCGGAAGCGGAAACAACGGCGGTGACGGTTTGGTGGCGGCGCGAAAATTGCGCGAAAACCTGCCCGATTCACAGGTGCGTTGCCTGATGCTCACCCGCCGCGACGACGACCCGCTATTCGAGGCCGCCCAAGCCGCCGGAGTGTTTTTCGTCTATACGGAAGATGACCACGATGGGCGCGTCATCAAGCAGATGGTCGGCAGCGCTGACATCATCCTCGATGCGCTATTCGGATTTGGGGTACGCCTACCCATCCGCGACGACGCGCAAAAAATCCTACGATTCACCCGTCAAGCGCTGAATGAGCGTGCCACCGCCCGCCGCCCGCGCCCGTTGAATGACCCGACATCAAGCGGTCAAATCGAACGTCCGCCCAAGCAATGGGTGATTGCGGTAGACTGCCCTTCTGGGTTGGACTGCGACACGGGCGACCTCGATAAATACAGCCTGAACGCCGACGAAACCGTGACGTTCATCGCCGCCAAACCCGGCCTGATGACGTTTCCCGGCGCGGCAGCCGTCGGGAAGCTCTATATCGCGCCAATTGAACTGCCGGAAGGCGTCAAACTGGAAAAACGTTCGCAAGTCAGTCTGATTGATAACGAGACCGCCCGCGATTTGCTCCCCGTCCGTCGCTTGGACGGGAATAAAGGGAGTTTTGGGCGAGCGCTGATTATCGGTGGAAGCGCGAATATGCCGGGGGCTGTTGGGTTGGCCGCTAACGCCGCATATCATAGCGGCGCGGGGTGGGTGGCAATAGCATCCGTGCCAAAAGCCATCAGTGCGCTGCAAACCCATTTGCTAGAACCGGTCTGGATTAGCCTGCCCGATTCACACGGTTTCATCTCACCTGACGCGACAGAATCCTTATCGAGCCTATTGCCAACCTTAAATTCAGTACTCGTTGGCCCCGGACTCGGGGAAACAGAGGCAACGGCCAATTTCATCCTGCGCCTGTTGACCATGACCCGTGAGGCGGAAAAATCGCCCGCGTGGGTATTAGACGCCGACGGCCTGAATGTCTTATCCGGCGTATCTGAGTGGTGGACGCATCTCCCCAAAGAGGCGATTATCACCCCGCACCCCGGCGAGATGGGGCGACTGTGTGGAATAACAACCGCAGAGGTACAAGCTGACCGCCTGACGATTGCCCGTGAAAAGGCGAAGGCGTGGGGCTGTGTGGTCGTCCTAAAAGGCGCACACACCTTGATTGCCGCGCAAGATGGCAAAATCGCGTTTTCGCCGTTCAAAACCGATGCGCTGGCGAAGGCTGGCACGGGCGATGTGCTGGCCGGGATGATTACCGCGCTGCGCGGTCAAGGCCTAAAGGCATTTGACGCGGCCTGCCTCGGAGTCTACTTGCACGGCTTGGCCGGGACATTGGCCGCCGAGCGAGTCGGAGCGGCCAGCGGCGTCTTGGCCTCGGATGTGGTCGCGGCTATTCCTCTAGCGTGGGATCGTCTGGTTCAAGGATAGCTTCCGGCTTATCTGGATTGCGACGGAGTACCTTGACGATACGCCCTAACTCGCGCATGAACGTCAACCCGCCAGTGAAAAATGTCCATACACGGATAATCGGGGCCACCACCGTCTCCCCGACGAAACGCGCCGTCCCGCTGACGGCCTTAAACGTGCCGCGTATTTCGCCCAGTACAGCGCTAATATCCAACCGTATCACGCCGAACAGCACGGCGATTTGCACCAACAAGATGCCCAAGCCCATTAGAACGGGGATGGTCAGCAGCAAAATGACCACCCAGAGTAAATCACGGATGTACATCACGCGCTGGGCGGCATTGGCGCTATCGACGAGGGATACGATTAGCCCAATCAACAATGGGATAAGGATGAACAGAGCATAACCAATTAGGGTGTTGCGGATGATTCCACGCAGCGTCCGACCCACTTGGGGGGCGTCGCCGTTCTCAGGGGATACAGTCATGCAGTCCGGCCTTTACGCATAGGACGGCGGCGGCGCTGACCAGTCGTCAGCGCCCGCACCGCAAACAAGATAAAAAATGAACCGAGCGTAGCCGGTAACACGCGCAACGCCCCCAGTCGGAGCAAATCAATCTCCAGCACCAGCCCTAAAATCTGGCCGACACCAAAACCTAACCAACTGGACAGCAAAAACAACGCCAACCGACGCGCATCGCCGCCCAAAATCAGGTGAAAAACCACGCCGTATAGTGTAGCGAGGATGAAAGCGAAAACTAAGCCGGGTCCGGGCATGGGTGCTTTTTTCCGTTTTCCCGTGATACAATGCACTACTAAGATGAGTTTAGCACATTGCGGGCGAGCCGGTGAGGTATCGTCTGTTCAGATAAAACATGAACCTGATTGATCATCGTATTTTAATCCCCGCTTCCCCAGAGCATGTTTGGCGCTTTGTGGGAGATTTGCGTCGCAATCTTGAGTGGCACGTCAACGCCAAAAACCTCAGCATGTTGACTTCCACGCCTAAGCCCGCCACAGGGACGCGCTTCCGGCTGACCCAACAGCGCGGGCGCGATCAGGTCTGGGAGGTGACGGCATGGTATGACCGCTTCGGATATGAATACCGCGTGGTCGAGGGTAGCCCGTTCCGTCAGAATAAAGGGCTTTTCCGGTTACAGGAAACGCCGGAAGGGACTGTCGTCCAATGGACATTGAGTTACACTGGCGGCGGTCTGTTCGGTGGCGGCGGTAAAACGCAAGAGCAAATCATTATCGACAGCTTGCAAAAGCTCTATAAGCTGATTACGCGCTCTAAAGAGGTCGATACCTTCCAAGCCAAATCGCTGATGCGTGACGACCCCGGCGTGGAGGCGCGTGCCAATTATCGCCCGCGCCACGCGACCAGCGTCCCAACGGAAAGCGGTGAAGGCGTGCGCGTGCCGAAGTCTCCATATGCGCCGCCCACCCCCGGCAAGCCTATCCCTGCCGTCCCAACCGACAATCCATTTGCCGCGCCAGCCGCCTTCACCCCGCCGCCTGCGCCGCAGAAATTGGAGGATACACGCCCGCACCCAATCGTGGTCGAGCCGATTAATAGTGCGTCGAGCCTTGAACCCGATTTCTTGATTGACGAACCCAACACGCCATTTACGGAAATCCCGTCAGAACCGTTGCGCGTGCCATCGGTCAAACCCATTGAGCCGGTCATAGCGCCTCCCCCCGCGCTGAACGAGCCGCAGTCCATCCACGACGATGTGCCTGTGTTCGCGCCGCCGGTATTCAGGCCGCCTACGATTGAGGTCGCCCCGCCGCCCACCCCTGCTCCGACTCCGCCGATGGCTACGCCGGTAGTTCCGCCTGATTTCGTGGTGGATGCCCCGACGCCTGTGCAGCCAGTGTCTGAACCGCCCGCACCTGTCCAGCCTGCGCCGTCGATAGCCGAGGCCGCTGCTACGCCCATCGCGCCCAAACGCGATAAACTCAGCGACACCTCCAAGTTGAGCGTGTTTGAGATTTTCGGCCTGCCCAAGCCCAGCGAAACCCAGCCGATGGCTCCGTTGAATATGGATGCGTTGAGCGCAACCGGGCGCATCGCCACGCTGATGAGCGAGGCGTCGCTTGACGTTGAACCAGAACCCGTCCTACCGCCGACGCTTGAGGTTGAAGCCACGGCAAGCCCGTTGCTCCCAGACATAGTGAAACCTGCTTCTGCCGCCCGTACACTTGGCAAACGTGCGCTTTTGCGCCGTAAGTTGGGCAACGTCCGCAATCGGTTTGAAGGGTAAACATCCTAAATCGGTATAAAACAAAACCCCTGTCTCGCTTAGAGACAGGGGTTTTGTTTTTGGGTGGGTAAAGGGACTTGAACCCTCAACCTTCAGATCCACAATCAGACGCTCTGACCAATTGAGCTATACCCACCATACTATGGATGAGTATAGCATAGGCGTTTCGCCGTGTCTAGCGTGTTTCCCCCAATTACTGGGCAGTTCCAAAGCGGTAGATTGTCCCGTCATAATCAATGACATAGACCTCGCCCGCCTCATCCTCACCGAACGCACTCAGGCTGAAGCCGGTGTTCAGGAAAGGCATCGTTTGCCACGCGCCGTCTGCATCACGCCATGATGCCCATGTATCTCCGGTGCAGAAATCGCCAAACACGTACACACCTTCCAATGCTGGGACTGCCTCACCACGATACACATAGCCGCCCGTCACCGAGCAATTGCCGCCAAGATGTTCATACTCGAAGAACGGCTGAATCATCCCCTCTGGCGCGGTATTGGCCTCAAACGGGTGGGCTGATTCATAATCTGCCCAGCCAAAATTCGCGCCACTGCCGCTGTCGACTGGGATGAAATTCGTCTCCTCATAGCGATTTTGGCCGACATCGGCCACATACAGATCGCCAGTGACGCGGTCAAAGCTGAACTTCCACGGATTACGTAGACCATACGCCCAAACTTCCGGCGCAAAAGTGCTGTCGTCCGCAATCGGGTTATCTTCTGGTGACGTATAGCTACCCGTCTCATCGACGCTAATCCGCAGCAAACTTCCAAACCAATCAGATGGGTTTTGGCCGGTCAATAACGGGTCATTGGCTGCGCCACCGTCCCCGACTGAGATGTACAAGTATCCATCAGGGCCAAACACCATATCGCCGCCGTTGTGGTTGGGGTATGGCTGTGCAAACTCCATCAACACAACCTCACTGGATGGGTCAGCGGCGTTAGGGGTGTCTACGCCACGGGTGAATTGCGAGATTTTGGTGGTCTGCTGTTTGTCCACATAATTGACATAGAACAGACCCGACTCGGCGAAATCCGGCGCAAAGGCCAATCCAAGCAATCCCATCTCAGAATATCCTCGCAACACCGACCCGCTTACGCGATCCGTGATGTCTAGGAACGGCGTCCCTAAGGTCTGACCGTCTTGGATGATTTTGATGACGCCGGGCTGCTCAACGACGAACAACCGGTTAGAGCCGTCGCCCGCATTTGTAATCAACAGCGGATACGTGAATCCGCTGGCAACTTCGGTCAATTCCACACCGGTCAAATCAGGCGCTTCGGCGTGCAGGGCATCGTCTTGGGCGCTGACTGATAGAGCAAACAGGGCGGTCAAACCCAATACGACAGCAATAGGTCTTAACATGATGATTTTCCTTGTGATTAGACTTGCGGGCCAGCCACGGACACGACATAAGCATCCGGCTGCCAATAGCGTCGAATCGCCTCCATCAAATCCTCGCGGGTCAGGCGGTTGATGATGTCCGGCATCCGTATCAGGTAATCGAGGCCGAGGTCATATTCCACCATCGAGAGGATTGTCCCCGCCACGCCCTCGTTGGATTCGAGTTGTAGCGGCATCCGCCCAGTGAAGTATGATTTATTGTCCGATATTTCTTCATCCGTGACATACTCTTCGGTCAGGCGGCGGACTTCTTTAATCGAAAGCTCAATCGCACGGTCAACATTGACTGGGTTCACGCCCGCTGCAATCGACCACGCGCCGGGGCCATGCCCGCCTTCAAGTTTGCTGTAGGCATAATAGGCCATACCGCCTTTGACGCGGACATTTTCACCCACGCGCCCCATCATCCCAAACTCACCGAGGACGCTGTTGACGATCCGCGCCGCTTGGAAATCTTCAGAGGTGCGGCTTGGCCCGACCACGCCCATAATCAGGTCAGACTGTGATTTGCCGGGGATGGGGACAAAAGTACGACGCACTTCCTCCGCTTGCTGCGCGGACGGCACGGATGACCATGTAGGCTGATTGGAGTTTTCCCAATCGCCAAGCTTGGCCTGAATCAACTCGACCACCTCGGCGGCACGCAAGTTGCCGACCACGACGATGGTCATGCCTTTGGGGCCGTACTGTTGGACGTGGAAATCCTTCATCATCGCCGCGCTCAGAGTCGGCAGGGTTTCCAACGTCCCACGAGAACTGTAATGATACGGGTGATTGACATCATATAGCGCCTCGCGGAAGGCCTTCGTCGCTTGGCGGCGGGTATCTTGCATCCCATACTTCAACCATGTCAGCGCTTCGCGGCGGAGTAATTCGATGTGATCTGTCGGGAACGTCGGGCGGCGCAATACTTCGGCCATGACATCTACCAGCAAGGGCAAATCCTCGCCCAATGCCTTGCCGCCAAAGCCGACACCGTGTATCCCGGCGCTGACGCCAAAATCTGCGCCGACATCCTCTAGGGACGCGGCCAGACTCTGAAAATCGTGATTCTGTGTGCCGCGCATCAAGGCGCCAGCGGTCATGACCGCCAAGCCGCCGTTTTCGGGGCGTTCATTCATCGCGCCACCGCAATCCAACCCGCCGGAAATTACGACGGATTTAGTGTCCGGGTTCTCATACGCCAAAACCGTAATCCCATTGGGAAGTTCGGCGCGGGTAATCGTCTCAGGATTGGGCATTGAGCGCAGCCCAGCGTTATTCACCATCTTCGTCGCCTTCCATTTCGTCATCTTCGCCCATACCGGTAGGAATCAGCCAACCGACCACCCGGCTTTGCGGGCGCAAATAGGTTGCAGCCGCCTCGACCACATCCGCCAGAGTCACCGCATCCAACCGGTCAATATATTCCTCGAACCACGTATACGAACCGATGTTTTCACAGAACGCCAACCAGAAGGCTTGCCCGGTCACGCCCTCGGTGCTGTAAGCGAACGACGCCCGCGCCTGTTTCTTAGCCTTAGTAACTTCCGCCTCGGTGATGTCGCCGTTGCGAACGCGATCTAGCTGAGTTTCAAGTTCGGCTTCAGTTTCTTCAAGCGTGTGGTCATCACTCACCGTAATGCTCAAGGACATCAGGAACGGGTCAACCGTCGGGTAGAGGCTACCATCTACCGACGCGGCGATTCCGGTTTCGACCAGCGCACGATACAGACGACTGGTTTTATTGTCGATATTGCCGCCGCCGGGGCCGCTGGGGCCGGTCAAGACGCTGATGAGTACCGCCAACTTGAAATAGTCAGGATGATTTCCCGCTGGGCTTCGGAAAGCCATCTCTAGGAAAGCGGTTGAACCGGGGCGCTCCACTTTGACACGGCGCTCCCCCATCTGCTCCGGCTCTGGGCGGACGAACGGGCGCGGCAGTTCGCGGGCGGGGATACTGCCGTATAGTTCCTTGATACGCGCCAGCATCTCATCGCTGTTGAACGCGCCGACCACCACCGCAACCGCATTGTTGGGTGTGTAATAGGTCTGATAGTGGTTGTACAGATCATCACGGGTCATGGTTTCGAGGTCGATCATATCCCCGATAATCTCATGGTGATACCCGTGAACACGGAAAGCGACAGCGTTCATCTCCTCACCCAGCCAGAACATCGGTGAGTTTTCGCTGCCCTGACGTTCGCTGATAATCACCGTGCGCTCGCTGGCGACTTCTTCCGGCAAAAACTCGACGT
This sequence comes from Anaerolineae bacterium, assembly GCA_034437835.1. Lineage (GTDB taxonomy): Bacteria > Chloroflexota > Anaerolineae > Aggregatilineales > Phototrophicaceae > Flexicrinis. The sequence goes on from DAOTTP010000301.1 coordinate 21,371, forward strand.
TTTGCATCCGGTCAGCCTCTAGGCGTAACGCGAGGTCAATACGGTCTGCGGGCATGGTCTCGAAATAGGCAGTGTAGTCGAACGAAGTTTGGGCGTTCCACGACCCACCCTGTCGGTCAATCATCTTTTCCAGTTCTTGACGCGGAAACTGCTCCGTGCCTTTGAACATCATGTGTTCAACCCAATGGCTGATGCCGGTCTGCCCGGTGCGTTCGTTACGGCTGCCGATGCGATACAGCACCCACCAACTAATCACCGGCGCGGCGTGGACTTCTTTCAGAAGCACCGTCATGCCGTTGTCTAGGACGTGCTTGGTGACGTTACTCACAATGTTAAACTCCGACCTTCCCTGAAGAACCCGAAAAAACAGGTGTATTAAAGATTATACGCCAAGCAAAGAGGGGCAGACCATCTGCCCCTCTAAATTTATATGCAACGTTTACTTTCGGTTGAACGGTTTAGGCTTCTGTATCTGCGCCATCGCCGTTATAGCCGCGCCCGACACCGCGATAGGTGAAGCCGAATGCTTTCATGCGTTCCGGCTCGTGGATATTGCGCCCGTCAATCATGATTGGGGTGGTCATAGCGTTGCGGACGCGCTCCATGTCCAACTGCTTGAACTCGTTCCACGGCGTACCAATCACCACCGCGTCTGCGCCTTGTACGGCATCATACGAGTCCTTGCACATCACGATTTCGGGCATTTCGGCGGCAGTGTTGGGCATTGCTACCGGGTCATAGCCGCGCACAATCGCGCCCCGGCGAATCAGGTGCGCTGCGATGTCCAATGAGGGCGATTCGCGGATGTCGTCGGTATTTTCTTTGAACGCGAGGCCGAGCATCGCCACAGTCTTGCCGTTGACATCGCCCAACAACTCATGCAGCTTATCGGCCACGCGCTTGCGCTGGAAAGCGTTAATTTCGGTCACGGCGTTGAGCAATTGCGGGTGTGCGCCCGCCTCCGCCGCCATAAATGTGAGCGCCTTCACGTCTTTCGGAAAGCACTGCTTCTGCACCAATCCAGAACCGAGTACCACGACTCCGGTAGTCGTCTCAAGGCTGTAGACCATCTGATTTGAGGCGACGCGCTCGACAACGGTGACGTTCAACAACGCGGTTGTGCCGTTATGTTGATAGCCATGCGGTTTGATGTGACGCTGATACCCTGCGAGGATAGTTTCGAGAATTTGACGACGCTTTTCACCAAACGCATTGGTCATCCGGCTCAACTGCTCATAGCCCGACACGCGCAAGATATACGCAGGCTGAGTCGATTTGTTCATCATCCGCACCCGCAAGCTGGGGATAATCCCAACCGATTGCAGCAACAGAGATAGCCCATGCGCCAGCGGTTTGCTGACCGTGGCATATTCTAGCATCGCGTTTTTGCCATTTTGGACGGGGGATAGTGCGCCATCACCGCTGAACGCGCCGCGAATGTATTCATGCCGCAGCATCGGGTGGGTATTAAAGGCGAAAGTCGGTAGCCGCTTATCTTCTGAGCATGTCCCGACTTCTAACACATCGCGCAATAGCCAGCCGAAAATACGGGATGAAGCGACTACGGTTGTGCTGTCTTGACCGTGGCGCTCTAGGGATTTGACGCCCAATTTCGCCAAAATCACGGTCACATCATCCAGATACTCGCGCTCATTGCTATGGAACGAGAATTCAACCAAATTATCGGGTGTGATAAGGCCGCAAGAAGCATAGTAGCCTAGCAAGCGCATCAAATCAGCATCCACAGGGACAACTGCTTTCATGTCCAAATCTGATGGCTTACCTTCCAACAAGTCAATCAGATTCAAGTGGTTGACATCGCGCAACGCCGGTAATTCTGTGAGCGTCATCACCACATCTTTAGGCCGAACATCTGCCGCAGGAATGATGTGATACCCGTCCAGCGCAACCACCAAAATCGGATGGTCGGCAGTGACGGTCAATTCACGCCCCATACTGGTGCGAATTGTGACCATATCCCCGACATACGGGCGGCGCGTCAAGACATTCACATCTACCCCGTCGGGGCAATTCGAGCGCGGGTCAAAACCCAATACTTTTAACCCATTGGGACGGATAACTTCAATATCGCTCTCATGAGTCGATTCACCGGACACACTGAAAAGCTGCTCCAAGGTGCGGGCGACCAATTGCCCATCCTCAACCACATAAATCAGTTCTTCCGGTGTGAAGCAACTTCCCCCGTACCCGACTCCCGGTTGAAGGAAGTGATGGCCGATGCGCTTGTCAAAACCCATCCCGCGTGCCACTTCAATCACGTCCGCGCCGAGGCGTTCGCAGATGTTGGCAATCTCGTTGATGAAGCTCAGGCGCGTCGCCAAAAATGCGTTGGAGGCGTACTTAATCATCTCAGCCGTGCGGAGGTCGGTCATCATGATCGGCGCACGCAACGGCAGATAAATCTGCGCGACGGCCTCCGCCGCCCAGTGGTCTTCAGGGGCTGCACCTAAAACCGTGCGGTCTGGCGTCACAAAATCTTGCACCGCTGACCCTTCACGCAAGAACTCTGGGCAACTTACCACACCGAACTTAATCGGAGTCGGTTGATTGTTGCGGATGACGTTGGCGACCATATCGCCCGTCCCCACTGGCACTGTCGATTTATTAATGATGACCAGCGGGCGGGTCATGGTCTTGGCGATGGTTGCGGCGGCGGCGCGGACATACTTCAATTCTGCCTCGCCGTCCTCGCCTTCCGGCGTCCCGACGCAGATAAAGACATATTCGGCGTCTTTCAAGCCTTCTTCATACGAGGTCGTGAAGCGCAAGCGCCCCGCCTGCACGTTGCGCTCGACGATTTCACGCAGCCCCGGCTCATAAATCGGCATGTGACCCGCCTTGAGCGAGTCGATTTTGGCCTGATTGATGTCTACCGTCACCACCGAATTGCCGAGGTCGGCAAAACATGTGCCATTGACCAGCCCGACATAACCTGTCCCGATTACACAGATGTGTTTCACGTTGCGCCCTTTCTTTAGGATGCGTAGTCTCAGCGCGTGACGCGCTTGCTCATGAAGATGTCCGGCTTCCCAAATCCATTGGCATCAGGAATCATGCCAACCACTGAGAAGCCGATTTTCTGGTAAAAAACAAAGGGGTGTCCGCCCCGGTCTTGCAACGCTTGTAGATGCTCTAACGGATTCGGGTAAACATCTACCCCACCCACCGAGGTCAAGCCGGTTTCGTCATCCGAACCGAGATACAACGTCGAGACTCCAGCATCGGCGGCGCGGGCTTCCAATGCCTGCACCAACGCCCGCCCAATCCCTTGCCGCGTCATATCCGGGCGCACCGCCAACGGGTGGACTTCCCACACATGGCCGTCATACATCGACAACGCCCCGACAATCCCTGACGGCTGCCCGGCGTCATCAAACGCGACCAACACCGCCATACCATCTTGGTCTAGCATATTCAGTTCTTCAAGCGCCGATTCGATGGTCGGCCATGCCTCTGGATAGGGGGCGGCAAACGCATCTACAATTAACTGCGCGACATCCCAACGCTGTCCGGCATCCAATACGCTTAAATCGACGAGGTTCACCTTCGCCATACTTACCCCTCCGCCAGCAGACGGCGTGCCGCCCGCCGCCCAATCTCAATCGCGTAATTGGTGCCTCTATCCCACGGATAGACTTGGCTCATACTCGCCCACCATACGCCCTCAACCGGCGTCTTGAGGTCGGGGATTTTCTCGCTGTGATTCACACCCGGCACGGGCTGGGCATACGGCGCACGCCATACCCATGATTTGCGAACCCATGACGGGTCAAAATTCGGGTTGACCGCTTTCAGCGCGGGTAGAAAGCGCTCAATCAGCGCTTCATTGCTCATCGTGAAATAGTCATGGTCGGGCGGCACATAATCGCCACAATAGACGATGACATCCCCATTGTAATTCGCCTTGTCGAGATAATTGGTATGCTCAACCAGCGCGAGGAACGGGAAACTGCTCTTTTGCTTATCGGGGTTATCGGCAGGCAGATTCAGCCAATATGTCCCGTCCGATAATACGGATTGTTTGAGCGCCAAGACCACGCACACCGCGCCGATACTGGTCAAGCCAGCCGTTTTTTGCCCGTATTCCGTCGATTTCAATTCTGGGAGATGTTTCAATAATAGCGCCGGAGAAGTCGTACTCAGCACGCGGTCATAGGTCTCAGATGTGCCGCCCGCTTCCACCCGAATCACGTCGCCGTCACGGGTGATGCCGCTGACGGGAGTCCCCAACCGGACATCGACCTGCTTACGGCGTACCGAGTCGGCCAACGCCTCTAAGAAGGCTTGGAATCCGCCTTTATACGTCCCCAAACGCACCGAACGCGCCTTGATTCGCGCCCACATCCACGCCATATTGACTTCGGCATAGCGGGTGCTGAACTTGCCAATCAAAAGCGGACGCCACAGTTTATTATAGACTTCCTCGCCCATCCAGCGGCGCATCCACGCATCGGCGGTGACTTTTTCCAGCGCCTGCCAATTGGGGGTGAGCTTTAGGAACACGCCCGCCAACCCCAGCCGGATAATGCCCAGCGGAGATAGCGGCAATTTCAGCGCTGAGAGGTTCATCTCTGAGCGATAAATCTTATTGTCCAGCCAATAACTGGTTTTAGGTCGGGGGAAGAAAATCTTCTCACGCACGCCGATTTCTTCCGCCAAGCCCAACAGGTCTTTATCGGATTCAAACCAGTGGTGATAGAACTTTTCGAGTTCCCAATCCCAGCCCTCATCCTTGAAGCCAGCAGCAAGCCCGCCGACCCGTTCACCCGCCTCGTAAATCGTGACGGTATGACCCGCCTGACTCAAATCCCACGCGGCGGCAAGCCCAGCCGGCCCCGCCCCGATAATCGCAATCCGCAGTGTGCGGCCTTCAGTCATTGCACTCTCACTTTGTCCATTACCATGACGCGCCCACCCAGTAGGTCACGCACCACCCATCATTTTTTGTATACACCTCAGCGCTGGCGATTACTCATCATCCCACCAGCGGAAACCATTCGGCAGGTTTTCCATCCCACGCGGCGCGGGCTTAGAATCGCTCAACGGGGGCGGTAGCCGGGGTGAAAGCGCGGCCATGTCTGAGCGCACGCGCACCACCGATGCGGACGGCGGCGGCGCGGGGCGTTTGAGCGCCTTATTGACCGCACGCCAAATCGCGCCCAACCCAATCGCCGCCGACAGTAGATTGACCACCCAACCCACCGGAGAGAACGCACCCAGCAACGCAATCAACACCGCGCCCACCGCCACACTCAACAACCGTTGACGGCGACTGAGGTCGGCCTGTGTAATCCGGTAAATCAACATACTGCCCAGCGCGGCGGCGGTCACGGTACGCGCCACATACACCACGATGAAATAAAACAATCCGCCGCCGCCGATGGTGGTCAACCCCAGCGCCGTCCCGACCACCACGCTGAGCGCGTCAATCCGTACAACCCCGACCATTAAGGCCACGATAATGATGCTCAAAACACCCAACAGCGCCAAAATCGGCACGGACAGCACTACCGCGCCGAATCCGACCAAACCATTCAAGGCCAGTTTTTCGCCGACAGCTTCAACCGAACGTAGCAACGAGCGCGGCCACAGCCACAACATCAACGCGCCCACGAGCGACAGCACCAAGACATCTTGCACGACTTGAGCAAAATACGTCCGTAGCGCCTTAGTGCGGCTGTCCTCTGCGACGAACTCGCCTATCGTCGGTGAATTTACGGCCTGCGTGAAGTTGGTACTGCCTGCAACCTCCCCGCTGATAATCGCCTGAGACGGGCTGTTATAATTGAGGTCTCCGCCAATCCGCGAGTCGGCGCTCAAGCGTAGCCCCGGCTGGGCTTGTTGTATATCCAAAAACAGTCGCAACAGGACGCTGACCACAGGGGCGCTGGTAGCCGGCTCAATACCAGCCGTGCGTGCCTCGACATCCCCGCCTACCGACCCATCCAGACCTAGCGACTCGCCAAAAAACAACAACTCATCGGTCACAACGCCGTCCAAAGCCAATTGATAACCAATCATCGTCAGGCTTCCGGGGAGTTGTGCGCCGGGTTCAATTCGCGCATCCGCCGCCAACGCAATCAAATCACCCTGACTCCACACCACATCAGAGTCGATGGTCAGGACGCCAGAAGCGACCAACATATCCTCGTTGAGCGTGCCATCCACCGTCAGCGTCCGCGCCAACAGATAAATATCATCCATCACCGTGCCGCTGATTTGGGCGTTGACCGCCACGCCGATAATCGAGCCTTCAACCCGCCCCGCCATCGTTAGGTCTTGGCAGATCACATACAAATTTCCCTCAATGACCTGATCGACAGGCACATCGCAGGTGGTCGCTTGAAGTGCTTCATTCGCCAAAACGCTGCTGACCGTCAAGATGACCAGAATCAGCGCAACCCATACCCGTTGCCGCATCGCACGCTCCGTTTCTACTTCCGCAATCATACACGCCGAATCCTAACTCGGTCTACGGACGACTGGCTGACGGGGTAGCAACCATGCTGCCCAAATGGGTAGGTATCCCCTACCGTACCGACAGAAGGAAGCAACGCCAAAACGTGAGAAGATAACATCATCTTATAACACAAGGACTTGTCCCTATGTCGAACACACTCCAAGAATTCAGCGACGCGCTGGCCGATGCAGTCAAGGTTGCTGGTCAAAACACCGTCCGCATCGAAGCCCGCCGCCGTCTACCAGCCACCGGCATCGTGTGGGAAGGCGGCCTGATTATCACTGCGCATCATGTCGTTGAGAAAAGTGAAGGCATCAAGGTCGGGTTGCCCGATGGCAGCATGGTTGAGGCCAAACTGGTCGGGCGTGACCCGTCCACCGACATCGCGGTATTGCGTGCCGAAACCAACCTGAGCGGCTTTCAAGTCGCAGAAGGCGAAGCGCGAGTCGGTCATCTGGTGGTGGCAATAGGCCGCTCCGGTAGCGATGTACAAGCCTCGTTAGGCATCATTAACACCCATATTCACATCCGCCAAGAGACTGCCTTGCAAACCGATGTCGTGATGTACCCGGGTTTCAGCGGCGGCCCTTTGATTGATGCCTCTGGGCGTCTACTGGGCATGAATACCTCGGCTATGAGCAATGGTAGCCTGACGATCCCGGTTGCCATCCTTCACCGTGTAGCCGGTCAAATCGCCGAACACGGCAAGGTCAAGCGCGGCTTCATCGGCGTCAGCCTCCAGCCGGTGCGCCTGAACGACTCGATTAGTGCGCTCGCAGGCCAATCCAAAGGTCTGCTCATCGTCGGCACAGAACAAGACGGCCCCGCAGATAAGGCCGGCCTGTTTCAAGGCGACATCGTGGTAACGTTCGACTCCCTCAAAGTCACTCATCTGGAAGAACTCTTGGGGATGTTGAATGGGGAACGGGTGGGCAGACCTGTCCCCGTCCAAATCGTGCGCGGCGGCCAACTGCATGAGGTCACTATCACGGTAGGCGAACGCGACTAAGCGCGTGGGCGATATGGGGTGGGCAGACCGCATATCGCCCAGATAATAATCAGATAACAGACATCGAATAGCACACGGGAGGCCGGATAGTACCGGCCTCCCCTTTTTTTGCCTCAACCCTACCTCACCGCCTATAATTAAACGATTGGAGAGGTTAACCAATACACAAAGATGAGGACATAGGTGATGTCAGACCTCGCAAAACGTGATAACAACAATTGGATGGTGGTTTTCAGCACGCCATCGCGCCCTGAGGCGCATATTGTCGTTGGACGCCTCGAAAACGAAGGGATTCAGGCATTCATCCATTCTGAACCCGGTCACGATGCACTGGGCATCCATATTGGGCGGTTTGGCGAGATTCAGGTCTTGGTCGATGAAGCCCAAGCCGACGACGCCCGTATGATTCTCGATTTCGTCTTTGTTGAGGAATATGAACAAGATACGATGGAGCTTGGAGCATTGGGCGATGCGCTTATTTGGGATGAAAACGATTTCGAGGATGCTACCGGTCTCCCGCGTTACGACGACGATGAGGCATCGGTATAATCAAGATCACTGTTGCATCTGTCCCCCGAATCCGCTAGGCTCTTAACATTCATCTGTCGAAGTTTAACCGTCTTTTATTGTGGGTATCCGATAATGTTAAGTGTGCGAAAAACTTCGAGGGAAACTATGCCCAAAGTATTGGTCGTCGAAGACGATGAGGCGTTGCTCCACAATCTTGCTACCAACCTGCGCGGTGAAGGCTTTACCGTCACTACCGCCACGGATGGGCAAGCCGGGCTAGAAAAAATCCGCGCTGAGACTCCAGACCTCATCATCCTAGACATTATGTTGCCCAAACTAGATGGCTTGACCATCTGCCGGATGGTGCGCCACGACTCCTCCATCGCCCACATCCCCATCATCATGATTACCGCCCGTGGGACGGAAATTGATAAAATCGTCGGCCTCGAAAGTGGCGCGGATGATTATGTGGTCAAGCCGTTCGGCCTCGGTGAGATGCTCGCCCGCGTCCGCGCTGTCATGCGTCGTTCGCCCGGCCAATTGGTCGTGCAGCAAGACGAACTCATCAGCAATGACCTCCGCCTTAACCTGACCGGGCGGCGCGTGTTTAAGGGTGACGACGAGGTGAAACTCAGCAACAAAGAGTTTGACCTGCTCACCGAACTCATGCGGAATAAGAGCGCAGTCCTCAGTCGTGACTTGATTCTGACGAAGGTTTGGGGCTACGATTACTTTGTCGATAAGCGCACGGTGGATGTCCACATCCGCTGGCTGCGCGAGAAGTTGGAAGACGACCCGTCCGATCCGCGTCGTATCGTCACGGTGCGCGGCGTCGGTTATCGGTTCGAGGGGTAAGACATCTGCCCCAGAGGGCGGCTTATGCTGGAATTTCTGGTATTGGCGCTCGGCTTGACTGCCGGAGCGCTTTGGTTTCGTTATCGTACTTCCCGTGAGGCGTTGGTTGCTTCACAGGAGGTTTCTGCACGCCTACGGGCGGACTTGCATCAGCGTCAAGCGATGGTCAGTGAGCTAGAATCGGCCATCCGCGCCCGTGACGCCGCCATCAAGGAACTGCAATCTTCATTGAGCGCGGTTAATAACGCTGCGGCCAACCCGCGCCAGCCGCCGTCCTCAGAATTGGTGCGCGACCTGACTGCACGCGCCGATTTGCTGGCGAGCCTATCCGACATCACCGAGGATGCCCTCTTGATATTGGATAAAGATTTGCGCGTCTTGAATCAGAATGTGGCTGCGCGTGCGCGTTTCCCCAAGCTGAACACGGGCGTCCGCCTGAACGAAATCACCGACTCCCCCGGCCTGTTGTCCTTAGTCGAGAACACGCTGGCCTATGGTGATGATGAAATCGAAGAACAACTCATCATGGGCGACCAAACGCTCTTGGTGCGCGTGCGTGGAGTCAAACAAGGCGGGCGCGACCTCTTGGCGTTGGGGCTGCAAAACATCACCCAACTGGTCAAGCTGAATCGGGCGCGGCGCGATATGGTCGCCAACATATCGCACGAATTGCGCCACCCTATCGCCAATATCCGCCTCATCATCGACGGCCTATTCCACGACCAAGACAAGCCCAAACGCAAAGAGAGCATCACCAGCATCAAGCAAATCGCCCACGAGACGGATTTGCTGCTCTGGTTGGTACAGTCAATGGCCGACCTCTCGATGATTGAATCGGGTCAGGCGATTGTGCGGATGATTGAGGTCAATCTGGCCGAATTGGTCGAGATGTCGCTTGACCGCTTCAACAGCCAAGCCGAGCGCAAGAAACTCGCCGTCGCACGCAACATCCCGACCAAGCTCAACGTGTTATGTGACCGCGACTTGGTGGTGCGCGTCATCATTAATCTGCTGCACAACGCCATTAAGTGGACGCCAGACACCGGCTCTATCACCATCACGGCGACAACTGCTGGTGAGGAAGTCGTCATCAGCGTGCTAGACAGCGGCCCCGGCGTCCCATCAGATCAGGTCGAGCGCGTTTTCGAGCGCTTCTACCAAGTAGACCCATCGCGCTCAGGTCGTGAGGGGACGGGGCTAGGGCTTGCCATCTGCAAGCACATCGTTGAGGCGCATGGCGGGCGTATCTGGGCGGAGGGCAACGACCTCGGCGCGGGCGGGCGATTCCGGTTCACTTTGCTCAACGCGGACGGCATGACAAACAGTGAATTGAACAGCGGGCAACCCGCCGCGATCTAAGCCTATCATTCTCATCAAATTTCAATCTCGCACCCAAACCACTTGGGTGTAGAATTACTGTTCGACGAAATCACAAACGCGCTACCCCCCGCCTATCCGATGGACTGGCGCGTTTGCGTTGTCTCCCACCCGTCCCCAGCCAGCGAAGGGAACGCCAATTATGCACCTCATCGGCCTCATCGACAGCCTGATTACCCAGCCCGAATTTCAAGACCGCGTGGCGACACTCTCTGACCGTACCCCGTGGCAAATCGTCCGGTCAGCGCGGCCATTCGTGACGGCGGCTTTAGCGCGGACGTGGGATGGCCCAATCATCTATATCACGGCACGCATCAAGCGGGCGTTCGATGTCACCGGACAACTTCCGGTCTGGATGGGCGAAGACGCACCAGTCTATCGGTTTGGCGAACCCTCGCCCCAATTTTATGAGCGTGCGCCGTGGGGTGAAGGCGCGATTCGTTCGCGGGTTGAGGCGCTACACGCGCTGGCTGAATCCGATGAATCGCACACTCAGCCGGTGATTGTGACCTCGGCAAGGGCGCTGTTACAGCGCACCCTCCCCTATCAGCAGTTCAAGGCGGCCACCCTGCGCCTCAAGGTCAAACAACGCAGCGGTGTCGAGAAATTGGTCTCCCGTTGGGTCGGCCTCGGATATGAATCGTCCACCATCGTGACCGAACAAGGGCAATTTAGTCGGCGCGGCGGCGTCCTAGACATTTTTCCGTTATCCTCATTGACGCCCATCCGCATCGAATTTTGGGATGATGAAATCGAGAGCATCCGCCGATTCGATACCTCCACCCAACGCACGCTGGAACGTCTGGACGAGGTGGTTATCCCTCCAGCGCGAGAAGCCTTCCCAGAGGTCGCGCCCGCCATCGCCAGAGCGCTCATGCCGTGGTTTGACACACTCAACCCAGAGAGCGACCTCGCTCAAGACCGGACGCGCCTAGAATCAGGCGTTCCGTTCTCGACGTTGGAACATTATCTGCCGTATCTGACTCATGCGCCGACCAGCCTGCTCAGTTACGCCCCGATCAATACGCTCATCATCGTTGAGGATGCAGAGGAATTTAATAGCGTCCTCAAGGAACTCATCACACACGCGGCGGACAATCGCGACAAGGCGCTGTTAGGCAACCTCATCCCAGAAGATTTCCCGCAGCCGCACCTCCCGATTGCGGCCTTAGACGATATATTGGGGGCGTTCAACGTCGTCACTCTGACCAATTCCGGCGAAAATACCTCGCCGTGGTTCTCGCCGGGGCAGCGTTTCGGCGGTCAACTCAAAACCGCGATGTCGGGGATGCGCGCCCATCTACGCGGCGGCGGACGGGCGGTTTTGGTCAGCCAACAGAGCGCCCGCTTGACCGAAGTCTGGTATCAGCAAGGCGTGGATGAGCGCCTGCCGATGCTCAATGACCTCCCGACCATCCCAGACCCCGGCGGCGCGGTCTTGATTAATGGCACGCTGCAAGAGGGTTGGACGCTGGAAATCGGCACGCCATTGAGCGTCATCACCGACGCAGAATTGTTCGGCTGGGGACGCCCAGAACAACGCCGCCGCAAGGTCAACCGCCCCGCCCGTCTGCCAGAGGCCGATTACGCGGGATGGAATGTGGGTGATTATGTGGTGCATGTCGATTATGGAATCGGCCAATTCCACGGCACGGTCAAACGAACGCTAGACGGCATCTCGCGGGAATATCTGGAAATCCACTACGGCGGCGGAGATTCGGTGTTCGTCCCTATCCATCAAGCAGACCGCCTGACACGCTATGTTGGCGTGGATGACAAACCGCCTACGCTGCACAAACTCGGTCAACAAGACTGGATTAAGGCGTCTCACCGCGCCCGCAAAGCCGCTGAAGAGGAGGCCAAAGAACTGCTTGAGATTTATGCCGAACGCGCCGCCGCACAAGGGTACGCCTTCAGCGTAGACAATAACTGGCAGCATGAACTCGAAGCGTCATTCCCGTATGTCGAGACCGAAGACCAACTTCGCGCCATTCGCGAGGTCAAACTCGACATGGAGCGACCCGTCCCAATGGACAGGCTGATTTGCGGGGATGTCGGCTATGGCAAAACTGAGGTCGCGGTGCGGGCTGCCTTCAAAGCGGTGGCCGATGGTAAACAAGTGGCCGTCCTCGTCCCAACCACCATCTTGGCGCAACAGCACTATGAGACATTCACAAACCGGATGGCGGCGTTCCCGCTACGAATCGAGCTAATGTCGCGCTTCCGCACCGCCAAAGACCAAGCCCGCGTCGCGCCACACATCACAGCTGGCGAGGTCGATGTCGTTATTGGGACGCATCGCATCCTGTCGGAAGACATCCAATTCAAGAATCTCGGCCTCGTCATTATCGACGAAGAACAACGATTCGGAGTCAAGCAGAAGGAACACTTCAAGAAATTGCGCTCACAGGTCGATATTTTGACCCTGACCGCCACCCCTATCCCGCGCACCATGTATATGACCCTGACCGGCGTCCGCGACATCAGCATGATTCAAACCCCGCCGGAAGAACGTCTGCCCGTCATCACCCACGTCGGAGAATTTGATGAAGGTATGATTCGTCAGGCCGTCTTGCGCGAACTCGAACGCGGCGGGCAAATTTTCGTCGTCCATAACCGCATCGGGACGATGGACATGATTCGCGAGAAATTTGAGGAAATTGTGCCAGAGGCGCGGGTCATCACCGCCCACGGTCAGATGAACGCACGCATATTGGAATCGATTATGGTGGCCTTCTCACGCGGTGAATATGACGTACTGCTCTCTACCGCCATCATCGAAAACGGTATCGACATCCCCAACGTCAATACGATTATCATTGATCGCGCCGACTGGTTCGGCCTCTCTCAACTTTATCAATTGCGAGGCAGGGTCGGGCGTGGCGCTCAACAGGCGTATGCCTATTTCTTCTTTACAAACCCTCAGCTGACCCAAGAGGCGTTCGCCCGTCTGGATACGTTGGCGGAAAACACCAAATTGGGCGCCGGCTTCCAAATCGCCATGCGTGACCTTGAGATTCGTGGCGCGGGCGACATCCTCAGCACGCATCAGACGGGACATGTGGCGGCCATCGGCTTGAACCTATATACCCAACTGTTGGCGCAAGCCGTCAATCGGATGAAGGGCGAAAGGCAAGACACAGCAGCCTTAGCAGTCAGCGCCCCCGGCATCATCCTTGACCTTCCGATGCAGGCCTACATCCCGGAGGATTGGATTGCCGAGATGCAGTTGCGCCTTCAACTGTACCGGCGTATCGGCAATCTGAGCCGCTTAGATGAGGTGGCCGCGCTACGCGAGGAATTGCGTGACCGATTCGGTCAACTGCCATTGGCGGCGGATGGTCTGCTGTATCAGATTGAGGTCAAATTGTTGGCACAACTGGCAGGCGCGACAGCGATTCAAGTCCGGCGTGAGGTGTTGTATATCAAGCTCCCCTATCTGCCGGAACTTGACCGTGATGCGCTGGCCGAGCGCTTGGGCGATGATATTGCCGTCACCCGCGTGGCAGTCGAAATCTTGATGGACAGGCACAATCTCTGGCGCATCCGCCTGACCGATGTCCTTGAACGCCTTGTCAGCGAATACGAGACTCACCAACTTGAATCCGAAAGCTTTGGGGCGTAATAGGATTCCTAAAAACGGGCGCAGACACGGGTGCGCCCCTAGCAAAACCCCGATATTGTAGGGACGGAGCCAAGTCCCCGCCCGCCGTAAATTCGGTTATTCTATGCTAAACGACATCCGTAAGGACGCCCTTCTGGGCGTCTGCGTAGACCCCTCGAAAACGGACGGCAATAATGCCGTCCCTATTTGGGCTTAATAGGTTGGGAGATTTTTATGGTCAGAAATATCATGCGTGTCTGTTTTGGGATGGGCTTAATCCTATGTCTTTGGGGCCATGTTGCTCCTGTTGCTGTGAATGCTCAATCAGCCCCACCCTTCGACTTTATAGAGCTAGATGGGTCTTTATTGGGAGGACTTGGTGGATTCGCATGGCATCCTGATGGGGATAAAATTGCGGTAGGCGTTGGGAATAATGTTCGTATCTATAATTCATCATTACAAATATTAGCTGAATTCACGGGGCATACGGATATTATTACGGGCGTTGACTGGAATCATGATGGGTCTGCTTTAGCAAGTCGTAGTATGGATAATTCGATTCGTATATGGCAGACACAATTTGAAAGTGTGGAATTTGGCACTCAAACCAGTGTTTTACAAGAAGATGGGTTAATTATATCTATTGTTTGGGTAGGGAAATTAATAAAATTTTGTTTGGGGTCGTGAGTCAAATTCTATATGCTTCAGATGGGGGTACAGTTTATTAAATATTAAAAATCTGGAATGTGGATACAAACAATATCGAACTTGTATTGCCAGAACTTGCAAACTCTAGAGCGCCGCTTTGGGGCATTAATAACGAACAAATTATTACTTCTGGCTTAACTTTCAATAACACCGGTAGCGGTGGCGAGTATACAATTGATGCATGGGATAGTTTAACTGGGGAATACATTTCTGGAACCGGCAAACAAGGGCCGCACCTTTTTGAAACGCTAGCATTAGACACAGTAAATCATGTAATATATGGTAACGTACCCACGCTTATAACTGTATTTGACCTAGAAACATTGCAACGTGTCAAATTATTGTCATTTATTGCTCCTGTTGATACTTTAGGGTTAACAATACATCCGACAAAAAAATACTTAGCTGTAAGTGATTCCAGTGGTGTGATTCGGATTGCAGATTTAACAAATGAGCAAGTCATACATGAATTCAAAGCACTTGATAACGATATTTACAAAGTTAGTTGGAATTCAACAGGCACTGTATTAGCAAGTATTAGTAGTAAAGGGGAAAACTTACGTTTATGGGACACCAGTAGGTTGATCGATAATTCACTAATCCCGACAATAACACCCTATCCTACCCTCATAGACCCTAATGCTACTGCAACCCCTAAAAGTACTCCCAACAAGTAAAATTCACGCGGTTGGCGAGAAATTCTCGCCAACCGCGTTTTCACTTTTAATACAACGCCCTACAACGCCAATTCATGCAGCGTATATACCGCGTCTTTGAGTTCAGACTCGTCCACGATGAATGAAATGCTGCACTCCGATGAGCCTTGCGCGATCATCAAGACGTTGATTCTCTTATCGCCCATCGCGCCGAACACGCGCCCCGCCACGCCCGGCGTGCCACGCATCCCCGACCCCACCGCCGTCACAATCGCGATGTTCGGCTGCAATATCACGCTCTCGACGTTACGCCGAGCGATTTCTTGCTTGAGTTCGTCCTCAATCGCCTCTTTCGCGGCCTGCGCCATGTCATCAGAGATGACCAGACACATCGCCTGCTCTGACGACGACTGCGAGAACATCAAGACACTGGTTTTTGCCCGCGCTGCGGCGGTGAATACGCGACCTGCAATCCCCGGTACGCCTATCATACCGCGTCCGCTTACGGTCAACAGCGACACATTGCGTACAGCAGTCACCGCTTTGATGACTGTGGACGCGGCCTCGGACTGCGCTGTAATAAGCGTGCCGGGGTGGTCGTAGTTGAACGTATTGCGGACGCGGATGGGTACCTCCAAGTCTAGGACGGGTTGAACCGTCTTCGGATGCAGCACCTTCGCACCGTAGTAGGCCAATTCGCCCACTTCGGTATAAGACACGCGGTCAAGCACCTTCGCCCGACGGTCAATCCGTGGGTCGGTGGTCATCACCCCGTCAACATCAGTCCAAATCACCAATTCATCGCTGCGGGTATAGGCGGCGAAAATCGCGCCGCTAAAATCGCTGCCGCCGCGCCCTAAAGTGGTGATTGCGCCGTCTTTGGTCGCGCCGATAAAACCGGTCAAGACCGGCACGACGCCCGCTTGAATCTGCGGGAGTAAATTATCGCGGATACGGCGCTCGGTCTCCGCCCACATCGGGGCGGCGCTACCGAAATGGTCATCGGTGATGACGAATTGCGTGGCGTCGTAAGCTTTGCCGTTCAGACCATTTTCCGCCAATGCCGCCGCGACCAACCGAGCGCTGAGGCGTTCCCCATAAGAGACGACTGCATCGCGGATGCGCGGCGACGCCTCGCTGAGGATGTTGACGGCGTGGCAAATTTCGACCACCTCATCCAACAGCTTGCTCAACGACAAGGCAACCGCATCACGCGATTTTCCGGGTGGGATGAGCGCGTAGACCGTCTCATCGTGGCGTTCGCGTATCTTCTGAACTTCGGACAGATACCCCCACTTGTCACCCGATTCGGCCATTTGGATGATATTTAGAAGCCCGTCCGTAACCCGTGACATGGCTGAAACGACTATCGCGACCTGATGACCAGCGGCCACCTCGCGTTTGGTGATGGCAACCACATTGGTGATGGCGTCAGCGCTGCCCACCGATGTGCCGCCGAATTTCATGGTGATGGTCGCCATGACCTACCCCCCAGTGGCGTGCGGAATTTGTGAAACAGTGTACAAGCCCAGCCCAAACCGGACAACCCTAATCATAGGGGGCAGACTCATAACCCGCAAGCGGTAGCCCCTACGCCTGTTTTCAGAGGGACAAGGCCAGCCCTGTCCGCGCTATATGCCTAAAACAAAATAGTCCTGAGACAGGGCTACCCCCTCTCAGGACTATTGGCTTAAAACTCACAAATTCACGATTTAGACGAAAGCGCTGATGCCGGTCAGGTCGCGCCCGATGATGAGTAGGTTGACTTCGTTGCTGCCTTCGTAGGTGTAAATCACCTCGGCGTCGGTCAGCAGGCGGGCGACGTGGTTCTCGATGAGCAAGCCGTTGCCGCCCATCGTCTCACGCGCCAACAAGCACACCTGACGCGCCTTGCGGGCGCAGTTGTATTTCGCCATCGCCGCGATGCCATCGGTCAATTGGCCGGAAATCATCAGGTTTGAGAGTTGGAAGCACTGAAGCTGCATCAAGGTGACTTCGGTTGCCATCTCGACCAACTTTTGTTGAATGAGTTGGTAGCTGGCGATGGGCTTGCCGAATTGCTCACGATTCTTGGCATATTCAAGCGCGTACTCAAACGCAGCAGAGGCCGCGCCCGCCGCTTCCCACGCCACACCAGTACGACCCATCACCAAGACCTTGCCGATGTCCTTGAAGGTCTTGACCTTCTCAAGCCGGTTTTCTGACGGGACGCGCACATTCTCTAGCACGATGTCGGCGTTGAGGATAGCACGCTTGCCGATTTTGCCCTGAATGTTGGTCATGGTCAGACCTTCAACGGTCTGCGGGTCTTCAATCACGAAACCGCCAAATTCGCCGGTGGCTTCATCACGCGCCCAGATAATCAAGATGCCGGAGATGGTGGCGTTGCCGATCCAACGCTTCGCACCGTTGATGATATACTCAGCGCCGTCACGCCGGAAGGTGGTCTGGATGTCTACCGCCGCCGAACCGCGATCCGGTTCGGTCAAGCCGAACGCGCCGATTTTCTCCAGACGCGCCATAGACGGCAACCAGCGTTCGCGCTGGTCATTGCTGCCCAACAAGCCGATACTGCCCATCGCGAGGCCGCTGTGGACGCCGTAGAATGTGCCGATGCTGCCGTCGCCGCGTGCCAACTCATATCCGACAATACCCATCGCCATCGGGTCTAAACCGGCGCTTTCATAGCCGCGAATCAGGCCACCGAGGATGGGCAATTCCTTGATTCGCATGGCGATTTCATACGGGAACTCGGCGCGTTCCCAGTACGGGTTGATGTTGGGCAGCACGACTTCATTCACCCAGCCACGAATCTGCTGGCGCAGTTCTTTGTGGGTGTCGGGCAAGAAATTATCCATCTTGTAGTAATCGAAACCGGTCAACTGCTCGGCGTTTTCCATAACGTTGTCGGTCATCGTTTGTTCTATGCCCTCTGCGTATTTGGGGGTGAACCCATTTAATCTAATGATGATTCGATTATAATGGAAAAGGTCAAAAATATGCTAGGGGTTTGCCTAAAATTTGATGAGTGATATGTGGTATCGTCAAGTTACTTTGGAGGCAACATATTAGGGGGAACGATGCTGGATAAGGCTTATGTAGAGGTTTTTGCTGCGGAGTAGATAGCGGCGTGGAATAGTCAGACCTTGAGGCGATTTTGTTGCACTATACCGACGATTTTGAAATGACTTCCCCGGTCATCATACAGCTTATGGGCGAGCCTTCTGGCAGGCTTAAAGGGAAGCAGAATGTTGGCGCGTATTGGGCGAAAGCGCTTCAACGTTTACCAGAAAAGCGCCTTATATCCCCTACCTTTAGGTATGGAGATATAAGGCGTGATCGACTTCTCTGGCTCATCGTGCTAAACTTTATTTGTCGCAAATGGCTGTCGCAGCCGCGATGAACTAACTTGGACAGGACGTGTCCATGCCGGATAACGTAGAGTGCAGTCAGGCTCATGCGTCCGTCAGAAGCCCCCGCCTTTAGGCGTGGGGAGCGTCACAAAGGGCATAGAGGTTTTTCTGCCGAGGTGTTTTTCTTGGATGAGAACCAGATGATTTTCAAATCGTTTGCTCATTACGCGACGTTTTAGCGTTTTGGGATGTTATCACGGAGACGAGTATAGGGGGAAATAAGGCGCAGCACGCTGCGCCCCTACAGGACGTTTTACGGAGGTTTGCCAAAATGCCGAGTCCTGAAATAGGGCGAACCCATCTCAGGACTCAGGGCTTGGGACTCAGGATTTCTTCGCCTTAGGGAAGCGGCTCAACACAGTCGCTTGCTCTGGGGCGATGGCACGCCCGCCGATTTTCAGGCCGGACAGGTTCACCGCGTCAAGTTTTTCTGCGCCGCAGTAAATCCATAACGGCGTGCCTTCGGGCTGGAACTCGTCTTTGAGCAGAGCAAGGCCGGTCTGATAACCGTCGCTATCAATCGCACAACTCGTTACCACGCCGACCACGCGCCCGCGCTTATCAACCACTGGGTCACCTTGCTTGGCAGGGCGTCCCGTTTTGCTGTCGAGTCTGAAGCGGGCGATTTCGACATCGCGCTTGGCCTCGTGCGCCAAGAATGCGGCCTTGCCGACAAAGAACGACTTCCACGGCTTCACGTATGTGCCGAAACCAGCGTCGCCGGGGTTCATCGCATAGGGGCCAGCCAATTCGTGGCCGTATAGCGGCAAACCGGCCTCGGTGCGGAGGCTGTCACGCGAGGCGAGTCCGCACGGCGTCACGCCCAACTCGACTAGACGGGCGAACAATGCGACGGCTTGGTCGGGGTGGACGAACAACTCGAACGCCACACGCTCACCGGTGTATCCGGTACGGCTGATGATGAGGTCAAAACCATCTAAGGTCGCACGAGTCACGCCCGCCCACATCAAC
>DAOTTP010000302.1:0-8435 GCA_034437835.1 Anaerolineae bacterium
GACAAGTAGCCGCAATCTTTCGCTGATGGATTCGTTGGGGGTCTTTAGCCTCATCCGCGTCGTATAAGACAGCTATACAGTCTTTGGGTTTCTTGATTTTTAATGTTGTTTCGATCAATTTTTCAAGTTGGGCGGCTAGACGGCTGATGCCTCCGGTTTTTCCGGCCATACGGACGGATTCCACCCGCACACTGACCTCCTTAGCCCGCAAGATGGCCTCGATAATCGTCTTATCGGTTTCATCTTCCGCAATCAGCCATATCGTCCCGCTCACGGGTTTGTCCCCCCAAACAGATTTGTCAACCAGACTTCGCCTAAGCCATATTCGCCGTCTTTGAGCCAGATATCATGGATGTAGTCTGGGATAAGATGCACAGACGTGTAGCCGTCCTCACCGCGTTGAAGCACACGGACTTCCTCTGGCTCGAAATAATTTAAGAAAGTGGAGTTATGAGTGGTCAGGATGATTTGGCGTGGGCGCGTGCCGTCAGGATTTTCGACATAGCCGCGCAACAACTCGACAAATTTTTGTAGGACGCCGTGATTTAGCGCCGCGTCCGGGTCTTCAATGACGATCAGGCCGGGGGTTTCGGGAGGAATGCTATTAGGCGCTAGGCTAGAAAAATATGAGGGTTGCAAGGGTTGTGGCATATTAAGCGCGTGGACTGCTGTCAACATAGCCAGCGAACGAAGCGTTCCCATTGAAATTATAGGGGCTAGTTTTTGGGTTTCCTCGTAAATTCTAAGTTCAATTTCGCGTGTCTCTGGATGACGGGTAATGTTTATTTTTTCGACATGCTGAAGCAACCAGTGTGCGTCTTGGTCAAATTCGTTGAATAATTCTGGGTAAGCGTCACGCATGAATTCTAGCGAAAACAGCATATTTTTACCGTCAGACTCTAAGATATACAAATCCCCCGTCTCTGACCCTGACAATCGACTGGCAGGAAAAAAGTTTTCTGCTAAAAATTGCCAACGTCGCTGGTAATTTTGAATGAGCGTCGTGCGTAGCTCATTGCCACGTCGTTCTATTTCAGCTTCCGGGGCGCTAAAAACCCAGCTAGAACCGTTTTTGACGGGTATTTCCATAAACTGGGTCTTATCTTCAAAAACCACCGTCCCCTCAGACAAACCACGCGCACGACCAAAAGGGAAATTCCGCCCATCGAATTTCAAATGAAGCGAATCTGTGACCAATCCTGATGTCTGAAACCCATCAAAAGTGAATTCAAGACTAACGACCCCATCTTCTATTGGCGAATTAGAGACGATAGTCGTATACCCCATTGCGGCTACGAGTTTCTCTAATCCTTTAATGTTTGCGTCCCGCATAAATTTTAATCCATCAAAAATATTGGTCTTGCCTGATGAATTCGCGCCAATAAATACGGTGATGGGCGATAAATCTATCGTCACATCACGCAAGTTACGCCAATTTTTGAATCGGAGTTGTTTTAGCATTTTTCTAACCCGATCTTTTTGCGGATGGCGGCCAATGTCTCTAAAGCGGATAAACCTTCACCCCGTAACGCTTCACGCAAGCCATCACGAATATCTTCGATGATTTCGTCGTTAGGGGTATCCAGATCATCCTCAAGAGGGGTATCCATCAATCAGTCGCCTTGTATAGATACCCCATTATAGGCCGGAAGTAGTTAGTGTGTGCCGCGCATACGCGGGTCGAGCGCGTCGCGGAGGCCGTCACCGAGTAGGTTGAACCCCAACACCGTGAAGGTGATGGCGATTCCGGGGTAAAAGACCAAGTGCGGGACGGATAGCGCCAATGAGCGCGACTCACTCAGCATTTGCCCCCATTCCGGGTCGGGCGGCTGTGCGCCGAGGCCGAGGAATGATAGCGCGGCTGCTTCGATGACCGCTGTCCCGACGCCCAGCGTCGCTTGCACAATCAGCGGCGTCAGGATGTTGGGCAGGATGTTCATGAACATCAGCCGGAATGCTCCCGCCCCTAATGCCCGCCCCGCCGTCACATATTCCATCTCTTTGACGCTCAGGACGGAGGCGCGAGTCAAACGTGCATAGACAGGGACGGACACAATGCCGATGGCTAACAGCGCGTTTTGCAGGCCGGGGCCTAAGATGCTGACAATAGCGATGGACAGCAGTAGCGATGGGAAGGCCAGCAGCACGTCCATCGCACGCATCAGGACATCTTCTATCCAGCCGCCCATATATCCAGCGACAAGGCCGATCAGGACGCCCACAGTGAGCGAGAAAGCCACGACGCTGATTCCCACGAACAGCGATAGGCGCGACCCGTAGACGACGCGGCTGAACACATCGCGGCCATTCTGGTCTAAGCCCATGTAATGGGTTGGCTCGGTGCATCCCGCCCACGGGACACACGGCAACTTACGCGGTAGCGGGGCGACTTCGCCGGGGACACCGAACATCGGTTTAATCGGGTCATGGGTGGCGATGAAATCCGCGCCGATGGCGACCAGCAACATGAAGGCGATCATAACCAAGCCGACCACGGCGGAACGGCTGTGCAGGATGCGTCTGATGGTGTCACGTAGGGGCGAACGTTGTGCGCCGAGGCCATCTTCGCTTAATTTAATCGGGACGATTTCACGGGGGTTGCTGCTCATGTTGACTCTCAGCCGAGGCGGATGCGTGGGTCTAGCACGCCATAGAACAAATCGACCATCAGGTTAATTGCGACGAAAGCAACTGCCGTGACCAACGTGACGCCTTGCACCACCGCATAATCACGGGCGGTGATGGCCTCGAATAGCGTCCGCCCGATTCCGGTCAGACTGAATACGGTTTCGGTCAGGACTGCGCCCGCCACCAAAAAACCGAAATTGAGGCCGATAATCGTGACGACGGGCAACATGGCGTTTCGCATCCCATGGCGGAACACGACCAGTCGTTCAGCCAACCCCTTCGAGCGGGCGGTGCGGATGTAATCTTGGTTGAGGGCTTCCAGTAGGCTAGAGCGCGTCATGCGGGCGATAATTGCCAGCGGGATTGTGCCGACGGTGACGGCTGGCAAAATCAGGTGTTTCAACGCGCTGGTGAAGACCTCCATATTGCCGGTAATCAGCCCATTGAGGACATAAAATCGACCAAAAAATACCCAGAACGGATTCGGCGCTTGCCCATCGACCACCCAGCCCCAAAGCTCATAAAAAGGCATTGGGTTCAGACCCGCGTCAAGGCGATTGGTGGGCGGGAGGGCGAACGGTGTCCCTTTAAGCATGACGGCGAACACATAACTGAGCATCAATCCCAGCCAAAAAACCGGCATACTAATCCCGATATTCGCGCCGGTCATGGTAGCGACATCTATAAAAGAATTGTGTTTATATGCGGCTAAGACCCCCAACGGGACGCCGACGATGATGGCTAAGACCAACGCAGTCATGGCGAGTTCGATGGTGACGGGGAGGCGTTCGGCCAGAATATCGACCACCGTGCGCCCAGACCGGAGTGATTCGCCGAGGTCGCCGCGTGCGACGTTGCCGATGTAATAGACGAATTGAACAGGGATAGGTTCATTCAGTCCGTTACGGGCTGCGAACGCATCGCATGATGCTTGCGTGGCGCGTTCACCGAGGATGGCGCGGCAGGGGTCGCCTTTAATCGAACGCGCCAACACGAAGGTGACGATCAGGATGCCGAATAAGACTGGGATGGCAGATAACAAGCGCCGAACAAGAAATCGAGACATTACCTAAGACTTTGTTGAAAAACGGAGTTAAAAGTGAACCTGACCCCAACCCCTCTCCATAGGAGAGGGGCTTTTGCTACGAGGCAGGTTTTTTCTGACTCGGACGGGCATATAACCTCTGAAATACACCCCCTCTCCCAATGGAGAGGAGGTTTGGGGTGAGGTTTATTCGGTGGCAGGCGGGTTCAAGAACGCGCCGAACAGTGCGCCGAAGTACTCGAACTGACCGGTGTTGCCGACGTGCAACGGGTTGGCGGCGTCCCACTGGATGACCCAGCTGGCAACCACGTCGTTGGCGTCGAAGGCGCTGCCGTCGTGGAAGGTCACGCCGTCACGTAGGGTGAAGGTCCACTCGGTCAGGTCATCGCTGGCAACATAGCCGGTGGCGAGACCGGGGATGACCGCCGAACCGCCGACTTCGTAGGCCAACAGTGACTCAACAATTTGTTCGCAAGCACGGAGCGACTCGCCGTCGGTTTCGTCGCCGCAGTACAGGCCGATAGGCTCGGCGTTCTGCATCCAGACGAACACATCATCCGACGGGTCTTCCATGACCGAGAAGTTCTCGTTGCCGAGAGGTGAAGCGTGTGCGCCCGTGATTTCGGCGCGGAACGCGGTGGCCGAACCGCCGTGAGCGACGGGAACCATCGGCACGTTGTCGCGGATAGCGGCGTTGGCTTCGGCGTATAGGGCTTGGCGGGCATCGAAGTCAGCCAATTGAGCGGCGGCAGTCAACGGGCCGGTGATTTCCTCGAACTTGTCGCCGAACTGGATGTTCTGGTTGGTGCCAAAGTGGTAATCGAGGAAGTTGGTGGCATCCGGATAGTCAGCGCCCCAACCCAACAGGTAGAAGCCTTCGGTTCCGGCTTGGGTGCTGGCGATGAACGCGCCCGACTCGATGACTTCGACGGTCACGGTGATGCCGACTTCGGCCAATTGCGAGGCGATGTCGTTGGCGACGATGCCCGGGCTGGGCAGGTAACCACGAACCACGTCACGGTAGGTCAACTTGATTTCCAGCGGCAGGGTCACGCCCGACGCGGCCAGCAATTCGCGGGCGGTGTCGAGGTTGTATTCCAGCGGCTCGAATCCTTCGCTGTAACCGGAGGGGATGGCGGGCGGCATGAACTGGGTGGCCGCAACCGACCCACGCGGGTAGAAGTTATCGACGATGCGTTGCTTGTCGATGGCGTGCGAGATGGCCTGACGTACCAGCACGTTGTCGAACGGCGCGATGGTGTTGTTGAAGCCCACGTAGAACACGTTGGTGCCGAGGCGCTCATACAGCGCGAGGCTCATATCACCTTCGATGATGGCAAAGTCTGCCGGACCGGGGTTGTCGATGCCGTCAGCCGTGCCAGCCTGAAGCTCGGTCACGCGGGCAGCCGATTCACTGTTCCAACGGAAAATCAGTGTGGCTTCCTTAGCAGCTTCGCCCCAATAGGCGTCGTTGCGGGCCAAGACGACTTCAGTGCCGCGATCCCAACGCTCCAGCATGTACGGGCCGGTGCCGATGGGGCTATCGACGGGTGAACCGCCGGTGGCCTCAAGATGCTCAGACGGTTGGATGCCGAAGGCCGCGAAGGCTGCTTTGGCGGGGAAGGCCGGGTCGGGGACGCACAAAGTAAACTTGACGGTCAGGCTGTCCACCGCTTCGATGGACTTGATGATGCCGCCATAATCGCAGCTTTCCGCCGACAGGCTCATGAGTTCACTCTGAGCAGCAGTCGGCAGCGCAAAAGCTGCGACGAGTAGCACCAACAAAAGTGCAAACTTCTTCATGGGTAAAGCTCCTTGAAATGAAAAAACGGGTTTTTAGCGCGAAAACCACTTAAAACTACTTCGCACTTACCTATGAATCTATCACGCCCTGACTCCGTTTGCAAAGGCATACCCGTAAGCCAAAAGAAACCTCATTAAATTTGGTTATAGACGCTGAATCATGAGAATAATTTTGATAGACATTGGGGATAGACCGGGGATAGGTTGGGCAGGGCAGGCTCTGTCCCTACGAAATGAAATCGGATGATCGTCCATTCGTAGGGACAACGCCTGCGTTGTCCTGTGTAGGGAGGCCTTTTTGGGTGTCCGTTCAGACATCACAAAACGGATGGCAAGAATGCTGCCGCTATTTCTTCAGCCGGTCATAGAACGACTTGCGGAATTTGGCGACCTTTGGCGCGACCACGAATTGGCAGTAGCCCGCCGACGGATTCTTGGCGAAATATTCCTGATGATAGTCCTCGGCGATGTAGAACGTCTCGATGGGGACGATTTGCGTGACGATAGGGCTGGGGAACAACGATTGCTCGGTAAGTTCCGCAATCAACCCCGTGGCGGCTTGTTTCTGCTGCGGGCTGTGATGGAACACCGCCGAACGGTATTGCGTCCCGACATCCGCGCCTTGACGGTTGAGCGTGGTCGGGTCATGGATGGCGAAGAACACGCCCAAAATGTCCACGAAATGGATTTGCGCGGGGTCGAATGTCACTTGGACGACCTCCGCGTGGCCGGTTGTGCCGGTGCAGACGGCTTTATAGGTCGGGTTGGCGACTTGCCCGCCCATATAGCCCGATTCGACGGAGATAACGCCTTTGAGTTGGTCATAGACCGCCTCAAGACACCAGAAACAACCGCCGCCCAGCGTGGCGACCTCGGTTTGTGCAGACATGCGGAACTCCTGTAGCGGGATATAACAATGCTATACCCCTACTGTACGATATTGACGTACTGGTTAGACGTGGCGTGTTCGCCCCCGGCTTACGGCGTCAGGCGGGCGATGTCACGCGGGAACAGCGCGGCCTCGCGCACGTTGGGCAGTTCCGCCAACCGAGTCACCCAGCGCTCCAGCCCGATGGCGAATCCACCATGCGGCGGCATCCCATATTTGAACGCCTCCAGATAGCCCTCAAAAGCGTCGGGCGACAATCCACGCCCCGCTAAGGCCGACAGGTAATCATTGTAGAGGTGCAGTCGCTGTCCCCCCGTGACCAGTTCTAGACCTCGGAACAGCAAGTCGAAGCTGTTGGAATAGGCCGGACGCGCCGCGTCGGAGTGGGTATAGAACGGGCGCTTGACCATCGGGTAGCCGGTCACGAATACGAACGCGCTGTTGTGTTCCTTTAGCGCCCATTCGCCCAAGACGCGCTCGTGTTGTGGTGATAAATCTGGCTCGTGGCGGGCGTCCTCGCCGGTCAATTTATAGACCAGTTCCAGCGCCTCGGTGAAATGTAGCGCGGGGATTTTGGCGGGGACGGCGGGCAGCTTGAGGTTTAGAATCCCGACGGCGCGGGCGGCCTGAGTCTGAATCGCATCAATCATGCCGCCGAGGACGCCGGTCAAGATGTCCATCACGTCGTGATGATCGCGGATGAAGCCCAATTCGGCGTCCAGTGAGACGTATTCGTTCAGATGGCGCGGGGTATCGTGTGGCTCGGCGCGGAAAACCGGCGCGACCTCGAATACGCGCTCGAACACGCCGACCATCGTCTGCTTATAGAACTGCGGGCTTTGCGCCAGATACGCTGGCCGCCCGAAATAGTCAATTTTGAACACATTCGCGCCCGATTCGGTGGCTGAGGCGACGATTTTGGGCGTCTGAATCTCGGTGAAGCCCTGTCTGCGTAAGGTTGAGCGGAATCCGTCCATACTGACGGCGGCGATTTCCCACAGCGACCTCTGGCGCGGGTGGCGCAGAGTCAGGGCGGCGTGGTCGAGCAAGGTCGGGAGTTGCGCGTTGAGCATCGGGCGGAACAGGTCAAATGGGGGCGGCTCGGCGGCCTGAGAAATCGCCGTCACTTGCGCGTTATGGATTTCGACCCCGTTGGGCGCTTTCGGCTCAGCGACGACCTCGCCCTCAACCTTGATGACCGATTCAGCGTAGATGCCGTCGAGTTGTTCCGGCGAATCGACCACCGCCTGCGTCAGACCGTCACGGTCACGCAGCACGACGAATCCGAATCCGCCCATTGGACGCCAGCGGTGCAGCCAACCCGACAGCGTGACACGCTGCCCGATGTGCTGCGAGAGTTGGGATGACAAAATACGGGACATGGGATTACACCTCCATAAGGTGCAGTGATGAGTTGAAAGTGATGAGTGATGAGAGCAGCTACAAGGGGCGAGCAAAAAGGGGATAAACACCTGTTTTCGCTTGCATTTGTTGCCTTGCGCCTTTATCACTCAGGACTGGGGACTCAGGACTCCACGCTTGACAAAAGCCTCTCTTCATCTGCGGACGGAGAGGGCTTCCGTGGTGCCACCGCAGTTCACCCGCGTGCGCCGAGGTGAGGGACGCGCACAGGTCTTAGAGCCGGTTAACGGGGGCGAACCGTCGGGGGTTTATCCGCAGCCGGGGATGGCGTGCGGGGTTTGCCTCGCGCTCAGGAGGGTCTTGGCGGGCGGGTGAAGGTCGCGCTCACAGCCGAAGGCGCGACTCTCTGGACTTCATGGTGACGCCCGTTACTCGTCTCCATCAACACTTGTATGAGAGAGCATAGGACGATTTTCCCGGCGCGTCAATCACTTTGAGAATCACCCCCTGTGATTGGGGGACAGGCGGACGCGCCTACAAGAACGGGCGGGCAAGCCGCGCCCCTTGTATATTAGAGAGATAATGTGTTAGAGGCCGTTTGAATATTCGACATTAGACCTGATTTATCATTTATTCACGGCGGGCGCGCAAGCGTCGCCCCTACAAAATTTCTGATGATGTGTATTCAAAATCGCGTCACAGGGTGTC
>DAOTTP010000303.1:0-28740 GCA_034437835.1 Anaerolineae bacterium
AAACAAGATTTTGACCGGTACTCAGCCCAATCATCTGAGGGAAGAATTTCCCCGAACTTCAGCCAATTTGACGCTCTAAAGCATCAAATTGAGGGGAAAAATGATGGCTGAGTAGTTACAATTGGCGAAGGTATTGTTACTGAAAATGATTATAGCTTGGTCGGCATCTGTCGCTCAGGGGGATTTGGCGCTATGATGACAACATCATCATAGCAGCGGAGAGACACCCTCGTGCGACTCGGAATTTTAGGCGGCGGGCAACTTGCCCAGATGCTGACACAGGCCGCCGTCAGCCTCGGCCTCGATACCGCTATTTACGACACCGCCCCGGATAGTCCCGCCTCGCGCCTGACGCATACTCGCGCCCTCGGCGCGTGGGATGACATCGCCGCCCTGCGTTCTTTTGCCGCCGGTTGTGATGTTTTGACTCTGGAAAATGAATTCGTGTTCGCCCAACCGTTGAGCGAATTGGCCGCCACTGGGATACAGATTTATCCGCCCCCAGCCGCCCTCGCCACCATCCAAGATAAATTCCGACAAAAACAAGCCATACAATCGGCTGGCTTGCCCGTCCCGCAATTCGCCGCCGTCGAATCGGCGGATGAAGTACGCAACGTGGCCGAGACTCTCGGCTACCCGTTGGTGCTGAAAATTCGCTACGGCGGCTATGACGGTTACGGCAACGCCACCGTCAAAACGGCGGACGATCTCGACGCGGCATGGGCGAAACTCGCCAAGCCGGGGCGCAGGTTGATGGTCGAGCAGTGGGTAGATTTCGAGCGTGAGTTGGCCGTGATGGTCGTGCGCGGGCGTGATGGTCAGGCCGCCGTCTATCCGGTGGTCGAGACCGTCCAACAGAATCACATCTGCCATATCGTCCGCGCCCCGGCAGATATTTCCGCCCAGCAAGCCGACCTCGCATGTGACCTCGCCCGCCGTGCGGTAGAAAGTGTGGGCGGGGTGGGAGTTTTCGGCGTGGAAGTGTTCGCCATGTCGGATGGTACGGTGATTTATAACGAAATCGCGCCGCGCCCGCACAATTCCGGCCATTACACGATTGAGGCGTGCGTCACCTCTCAGTTTGAGAATCACATCCGCGCCGTGATGGGCTGGCCGTTGGGCGATACCAAACTCCACGCTCCGGCGGCGGTGATGGTCAATATCTTTGGCAAACGCAACGGCTATAGCGAGCCGCAACCCGCCCGCGCCGCTTTAAGCGTGCCGGGGGCGCATGTGCATCTGTATGGCAAGCGCGAGGTGCGTATCGGGCGCAAGATGGGGCATGTCACCGTATTGGCCGCGACCCTCTTAGAAGCCGAGGTGCTGGCGCTGGCCGCCGCCGCCCAAACCACATTCTGATTGAACTAGGCGACTCATCGAGTCGCCCAGTTCTTTTATGCCGCTAGACCCGCCCGTAGTAAACTTGGGTGATGTAGTGCATCCAGACCACGCCGTCGCGTTGGTGCGCGTCAAAGGCAGCGCGTAAGGCGTCCACGAACGCCGCGTGAGTCGGGTGGTCATGCAGCGGCGCATACGAGGCCGACAGCGCCCGCCCCAAGACTTGTTCCCACGTATAGCTGATGGGGTTATCGAGTTGGCGCTTCCCAAACCGAGCCGGTGAATAGAAGTCCGCGATTTCCTCATCTGAGCCGAGCGTGTTTTTCGCCCGTGCCGTCGTACCTTTTTCGATGTCATATTCGTTTAGGACGGCATTAAAGGCATACGGGACGCGGCTGGTGAATCGCTGTGCGGTGGCGGGCGGCGTGGTCATGGGGTAGGGAGTCCTTTAGATGTGATTGTATAGAACAATACCTTCGCCGATTTTGACCATTACCCATCTATCAGGGCGGACAACGCGGGCATTGTCCCTACAAATACCCTGTTTTTGCAGGGACACGGCACTGACGTGTCCGTTTTGGCGAAGGTATTGTAAATACTACTTGTTATAATAATTCAATCAGCTGATATGTGTTGGCGACCATGACTAATTTCTCAGTCACAGGGCAAATACAAAACAAAAACCCCGTATTCGGTTTGAATACGGGGTTTTTGTTGGTCGAGCTTACTTCACACTGCGGGAGGGACAGGATTCGAACCTGCGATTCGGTTACCCGAATAACTGCTTAGCAGGCAGCCCCATTCGACCACTCTGGCACCCCCCCATTTGGGTAAAACTGCGGAAGGAGTGGGATTCGAACCCACGGTGACGCGGAACGCCACGTTGGTTTTCAAGACCAATGCCTTAAGCCGCTCGGCCATCCTTCCAATTATCTTACAGCCAAGCCCACCACACTATACCAGAGACGGGAGGTATGGTCAAGAGCGCCCTATATCCTCGCCCGACATGAAATACAGTCCATTGAGATGGATTCAGGGGGTGAGGGACGGGCTTGGTGGTGTACAATACCCTTAAATCTTGGGTGGTTTTCTGCATCATCCCAGCGAAGGATTCCCGTGGACTTCTATTCCCTTGCCGTCATCGTCTATTTATTGTTTGTCATGTACGCGGCCAATCAAGCGGATATAGGCGGCATACCCGGCAAACCGATTACCCGCATATTGATGCAAGCGGTGGTTGCGCTGATTTTCCTCATCGCGCCGCTTGCCCTGATGTCGATGTATGTCAGCACGCAACCAGAGGCAGGCATCCCCATCATAGACCCCGGCATCGGGATTCTGGTGGCGATCTTGGCGGTGGTCTGCGGCATTATCGGATACGCCGTCATGAACTCAGAGTCGTTCCAAGCGATGATGGGGTTGCGGCTGCATGGGTATAAACAAGACTCTCTCGTTCACCAGACCGCGGTCATCCTGTGCCTGCTGATTGCGGTAGCCGTCGTCTTTCAGTTCGTGGTCATCGGCGGCCTCGAAGCGGTGGCACAATCGATTGAGCAAACCGGCCTCTCAGCCTCGTCCCTGCTTTTTGAAGCCATGTTATGGGTGATGGCCTCCCTATTGGGCGTCGGGTTCGCCATCCGACGGACTTGGCCGCAAACGCTTGAACGGCTCGGCTTGACCCTCCCGACTGGAAATGAAGCGATAACGGGCGTCCTCACCGGAGTGGGGATGTTTGTCGCGGTATACATTTTTCAAATAATTTGGGTGATGGTCTCGTCACCGGAAGGCGTGGCTGAACAAGGCGTGGCCGCGCAAGCCATGACCAACGCCATCACCAGTTTGCCGCTGGCCTTACTGGTGGCCGCTACTGCCGCCGTCGGTGAAGAAATCATCATGCGGGGCGCGCTACAACCGGTGTTCGGTGTGTGGTTGGTGAGTGGGCTTTTCACCATTCTGCACAGTCAATACCTGTTCACCCCAATCACATTGGTCATTTTCGGCGTAAGCATGACGTTGGGGCGATTGCGTTCTCGCAACAATACCAGCACGGCAATCATCGCCCATTTCGTCTATAACGCCCTGCCGTTCCTGCTCTTTTTCGCGTTGGGAGGTTCTGTCTGATGCGCCTCAGGCTGTTGTATCTCATCTTAATTGGGCTATTGTTTAGCTCGGCGTCAGCGCAAGATTCAACCCTTACCTCTACTCCGATGCAACCGCAACCGCTCCCAACCTTAACCCCCATCCCGACTCTACCGGCCAGACTCCTCAGCGCCGAGTCCGATTGGCTGTTCCCGTTTGCTGCGGTTTTCCAATTCCGGCTCGATGCGCGCCCTAACGAAATCACCTCGGCGGTGGTGAGCATCTCCCAAGAAGGCTGGCCGTCACAAACGCAAGTCGTCCAGCCGCAACAGGTCAGCAACCAGCCCAGCCAGAGCGACATCAAACTGGTATGGGAAATCCCCTCGTCTGCGCCGCCGAGGTTGTTCAAGCCATTGGTTTTTACGTGGATTTTCACGTTCGACGACGGGCATATCGTCACTCATATTGAGTCTTTCGAGTTCTCCGACCCGCGTTTTGAGTGGAGCGTGGATGATAACGTCGAGGCCTCCATACAACTCGCCGCCCCCAATAGCAATGTGAGTTCCCCCTCGATTCGCCGCCTCATCACCAGCTTAGTCGAACGCCTGCGCCTTGAGACCACCCAGCCACTCAGTGGGTTGAAAATCGTGTTGTACAATAGCTTCGACTCGCTAAACCTCTGCCCGCCGGATAGTGTGGCGTTCGGGCCGAACACCGACACCGAATTGGCCTGTACCGCTGGGACGCTGGAAACTTTATACGCGGCACAAGGCTATACCGTCATAAAAGCCTCGCCCCTCAGCGTCGGAGTCGTGCTGTCGGTATTGACCGGGTATCTGGTCGATACCGCCTATACCTCATTATGGGCGGGACAGAATGTGCCAGAATGGTTCAGATTCGGGCTGAAACGTTTTTACGACCCATCGACCAAAATCTCTGAGTTCAGTTTTGCGGTCAATGCGGCGCGTAATGGCTCGCTTCTGCC
This sequence comes from Anaerolineae bacterium, assembly GCA_034437835.1. GTDB lineage: Bacteria > Chloroflexota > Anaerolineae > Aggregatilineales > Phototrophicaceae > Flexicrinis. The sequence continues at coordinate 4,403 of DAOTTP010000303.1, forward strand.
ATCGCTAGAAAACCCGCCCGCCGATGGGCAAGCCCGCGCTTTATGGGAATCGCAAGCCACTGGCTGGGTGCTGTATATGGCCGAACAGGTGGGTTTCAACGGCGTGTTGGATATCGCATCGTCCATCACGGACGGAAACAGTTTGGCCGACGTCTACCTCCAACGTACCGGCAATCCACTGACTTCGGTCAGTTCCGGGTGGCGCGTCTGGCTGTTCACCGAACGCGCCCGCGCCGTCTACGGTCTATCCCTCTATAGCGCCGTCACGCCTACCCCAACCGCCACCGAGACGGTGACTCTGACGCCGACCATCACCCATACGCCCAGCGCCACCCCGACCCGGACGCCCACGCCCACGCCCACCGATACGCCCCCTTATACTGCGACCCCTACCCGCACACCAACCATAACCCCGACCCTAACCCCAACTGTCACTCTGCGCGCACGGGTTAGTTTCACGCCGTCCGATGTGCAGAGTGATGGCCGTTCAGAAGCCGTCGAGTCGATTTCCGGTGTCATTACCACCATCGTCTTGATTTTGGGCAGCATCGCGGCTCTTGGGTATGTTCGGCGGCGTCTCAGCGGAAAATAAGCCTTATTCGCCCGTCTATCTATCGTATTGCTCGACCTGAAAGGAAAGTTCCACCCATGGCAAGCACAGTTGACTGGTTGTATCCTCCACACCTGCTATTGATGCGGTATTTTGACCGGATTGTGGTCGAAGACATCCCCCACGGCTCAGATATGCTGGAGGTGCTTTTGGCAGAGGCCGCTGCCCCAGTCCACATGATTATCGACTTATCAGAGGTTAAAGAAATCGGTATTGGGCTGAGAGAACTCAAAGCTGCCGCACCGCCCAACCAGCCTAAAATCCATTGGATGGCCGTGATTACGCCTAATCCCGTTTTCCGATTCCTCGCGTCCGCCGCGATTCAGTTTTCCAGCGGGCATTACCGCATGTTCCCTAACCGTGATGAAGCGCTCATATTCCTGATGACACAGGATGCTAGGCTCAAAGATATTATCACCGACGGCAACAGCTAAAACTGTCCTATTCAACAGGAGTTCATCCTCATGGGCTATTCCGTCACTTGGCTATACCCGCCTCGCCTCATATTGATCCAATACCTAGATAGGGTGGTCAGCACCGACATCCACGGCCAGACTGACCTGCTTGGCGAGTTTTTGAAAGATGGCGCAGCACCTGTCCATCTGATTGTTGACCTCAGCGATGTCAAAGAAATCGGCCTCGGCTTAGGCGACCTCAAGAGCGTGGCCGTCAAAACCTACGATCAGGTCGGTTGGATGGCGGTGGTCGCCCCGAACCCGGTTTTTCGGTTCTTCGCTTCCATCGGCATCCAGATGTCACGCGGGAAATACCGCATCTTCGCCAATCATGACGAGGCAATCAAGTTCCTTGTCGAACAAGACCCCACCCTCGAAACCGTACTATCCGGAAAGTAGCGCAATGCCCATCAATCTGTATGACCTCTCGCAAGATGACCTCACCGACCTGCTGACCCAATGGGGGCAGCCGCGCTTCCGCGCCAAACAGGTCTGGGCGTGGTTATATGAAAAACCAGTCAGCACCTTCGAGGCGATGACCGACTTACCCACCCCACTGCGTGACCGTCTGCGCGCAGAGGTGACACTGGGCGCACTTTCCATCGCAGATGAGCGCATCAGCAAGGATGGCACGGTCAAACGACTATACGAATTACACGACGGCCAACTCATCGAATCGGTGCTGATGCCGTATGATGACCACCGCCGGACGGCCTGCATCTCGACACAGGCGGGTTGCGCGATGGGATGTACGTTCTGCGCCACTGGGCAGATGGGCTTCGCCCGACACCTAACCGCCGCCGAAATCGTCGAACAAGCCGTGCGCTTCGCACAGGTATTACACGCCGACGGTGACCGCCTGTCGAATATCGTGCTGATGGGCATGGGCGAACCATTCCACAATTATGACGCCTCGCTAGAAGCCATCCGCCGCCTAATGACCGACCTCGGCATCGGCGCACGCCATATCACCATCAGCACGGTAGGGCTTGTGCCACAAATCCGCCAATTCGCGGATGAAGGGATACAGGTCAAACTCGCTATCAGCCTACATGCCGCCACCGATGAAGAACGCGGGAAACTGCTGCCGGTCAATAAGCGTTACCCGTTGGTTGATTTGATTGACGCCTGCCGCTATTACATCGAAAAAGCCGGGCGGCGCGTCACGTTTGAATGGGCGCTCATCGCAGGTAAGAACGACACGCCCGAACAGGCCGATGCGCTCGGTGGATTGCTGCAAGGCTTATTGGCGCACGTCAATCTCATCCCGCTCAACCCCACCAGCGGCTATGATGGACGCCCGTCCGACCCAGAAGCGGCCAAGCGTTTCATCGCCATTTTAGAGAGTTACGGCGTACCAGCCACCGTGCGCGTGCGGCGAGGCATCGACATTGACGCCGGCTGCGGTCAACTCAAAGCCGCCGTCCTCCGCAAACAGCGCGGGACAACGGTCAGCGTGGATGACATCCCCTAGCGTGGGGGATATTATGCTGACCGTCTCGCAAGCCTTAGAGCTAGAGGTTTTGAAGGGGTCGTACTGCGTCGGGGGCAACACCGGCTTAGGGCGTGAGATTAAATGGGTGCATAACGTCGGCGTGCCGGACGCGGCCAATTGGCTCAACGGCGGCGAATTTGTGCTGACGACCTATATCAACTTGCCGACCACCCAAGCCGAACAAGAGGACTACCTCCGCGCCGTCGCTAAAAAAGGGGTCACGGCATTGGGGCTGGCCTTTGGGCGCTATATCCCAGAAATCCCAGCGTATTTATGCGCCGTGGCAGATGAAGTCGGGCTGCCATTGATTGCGCTACCCTATCAACTAATGTTCGTAGACATCGCCCGCACCATCAACATCCAAATTTCACAGCGCGAGGTGCGCCAAGCCCTCTACATCCAACAAGAACTCACCCGCTTGGTGATGGAGGAAGACGGCGACCTGAGCGACCTCGCCCTGACGCTGGCAAAATTGCTAGACCAATCGGTCAGCATCGAAAATGAAAATTTCGAGGCCTACGCCGCCGTCAATGTCGCCGATGTCGATGAAGCCCGCCGCTATACCCAGATTCAAGGCCGTACCGACCCACGCCTGATACAAGCGCTCGAAACGCGGGGCTATCTGCCGCTTATCCGCCAGACCTTGCGCCCCACTGCCCTCCCTCGGATGCCGGATGTCGGCCTAGAGATGGAGCGCATCCTCGCGCCAGTGGTCATCCACGGCGAGATTTACGGTTATCTGTGGATTATTGCGGATGCCCACCCATTTTCGGAATTAGAGCGCATGGCCGTCGAAAGTGGCGCGACCATCGCCGCGCTGATGCTGCTGCGTGAGGAGAAAGCCCAGCGCGAGGCCGCCTCTGAACGTGCAGAATTCCTGTCGCGGCTGCTGACGCCCAAAGCCGCCGAGCGCGAAGACCAACTCATAGATCGCGCCGCCCGCTATGACATCCATCTGCGTGCGCCATATCGCGTGGTGTGCCTAGAAGGGGTGCGCCCGACGGTGCGAGCGATATCAGCCATTGAGCGTTTGCTGGCGACTTACCGCTATACCGCGCTGATTGGGCAGTACGAGGCATATATCGTCCTCCTGACCGCCGATCAACCCGACGCGCTCCGTATCGCTGAGGCATTAGTAGCCGCGCACTCCGCCGAATCAGTGCAACCGCGTGTGGCTATCAGCAGCCCGACCCGCAACGCCGTCGGCGCACTCCGCGCATTGGGCGAATGTCAAGACGCGCTGGCCGTGGCCGCCCGCCTCGCCCCGTCAAACCGCCTCATCCGAACAGACACGCTGGGTTATTTGCTGGCGCTGTGGCGGGCGGGGTCGGAAACGCTGGCGACCAACCCCTACGCAGAATCGCTACGCGCCTTGCGTGATGATGTCGGTGCGGATTTGTTCCACACGTTAGAGGTCTATCTCGACCTCGGCGGCAGTGGAATCCACACCGCCGAGACACTGCATATCCATCGGTCTACGCTCAATTACCGTCTGGGGCGCATCACAGAAGCCATCGGCACGGACTTGGGCGACCCGCTCCAGCGCATGAACCTCATGACCGCGCTCAAATTGATTCGCCTATTCGACCCTGACCCGCGTTAACACCATCTAATCCGCACGAACCCACAACATCCCCCACGGCGGCAGATGGATGGGCGACATCGTATCCAAAATTTCGCCCGTGATGCTGTCCGAGGCGCTATTGGGCATCCCCCATACGCCGCGCAATCCCAACCATCCGAACGTCTGCTCATGGTCAGAGAAATTCGCCAAGACCACGACCTCATTACGGCGAGCAAAACTCAGGATGTGCTTGTTGCCGCTGTCGAAGAAGCGCGTCTCCCCGCCGTCAAAAGCGCCGTCTTGGGCGCGTAAACGGATTAGGCGCAGCAAACGGTTGAACACTTGGCCGTGTGGGGTATCGGGGCGGCGTTCGGCCTCAAGCTGACGTGACCAATCGAACTTAGCGCGATGAACCCAACGCTCATCCCCTGCCTTGTTGGGGTCTTGGCTGAAGCTGTAATCGTTGAGCATGGCGATTTCGTCGCCGCTATACAGCAACGGGATTCCGCCCGCCGCCAACATTACCCCATGCAGCAGGACAATCCGGTTGACCGCCGCCCCGACCCATTCGGCATTTGAGGCCATGATTGCAGATTCCAACCCGCCCAACGAGGCCGCCGAACCACATATCCGCATATCTTGGTTGATGGGGTTGTAATTGAAGCGCAGGCCACGGGCATAACTACCCTCAAACGCGCCGGTATAGAACTGGTTTAGGAATTGGCGATGCGAAAATCCTTGAATCCCCAGCATCCGCGCATCTTCATCCGCGAATGACCAGCCGATGTCGTCATGGCAACGGATATAGTTCACCCATGTACAGCCATGCGGTAGCGCAAAACGCCGTTCCATCGCATAACGCAACAGCCCGACATCGCGGGTAGCAGCCGCTGCCCAGAGCGACGCCATATAGGTTGGGTTATAGCTGATGGGCGACTCGCCCTCACTGATGTACTTCACCACGTCGTCAGGGTGGACGATGGCCTCAGATTTGAACAGCAACGCGGGCGCGGCAATCCGGGCGCACAAGTTATAGGCTTGGATGATGCTGTGGACCTGCGATAAGTTCTCGCAAGATGTCCCCATCTGTTTCCAGATGAAGGCCACCGCATCTAGGCGCAGGATTTCGACGCCTTGATTCGCTAAAAATAGCATCTCACCCAACATCGCACAAAACAGGTCTGGGTTGCCGTAGTTCAAATCCCACTGAAAGGTGTTGAAAGTCGTCCACACCCATTTATCAATCTTGGGCAGATAGGTGAACGCCCCCGGCGCTTGCTGAGGGAAAATATCGCGCAGAGTCGGCTGATATTGGTCAGGCAAGGTACGGTCAGGGAACATGAAATAAAATTTCTGGTGGCGATTGTCGCCGCTGAGTGCTTTCAACGCCCAATCATGCTCATCCGAGGTGTGATTGAACACAAAATCCAGCACCAATGAAATCCCTTCGGCGCGGAGGTCATCCGCGAGGACGCGCAGCGTATCCATCGTCCCCAACGCTGGATTCACCGAACGAAAATCGCTGATGGCATACCCGCCGTCGCTGTTGGCCTCTGGTGCTTTGAACAGCGGCATCAGGTGCAGATACGTCACGCCCAATTTCTTGAGATATGGGATTTTCTCGCGCACGCCGTCCAGTGTGCCGTTGAACAAGTCAACATACAGCACATAGCCCAGCATCGCGCCGCCCTGATACCAATGCGGGTTAACCAAGCGACTCTGGTCAAGCTCACGCAACGCCTCTGGCCGTGATTTGAACGCGCCCACCAACAAATCGGTCATGTGTTCTAGGTGATAAAAAAAGTCATAAGTCTGGCCGTACAGGTCTATCAACAGGCGGAATAACTCCGGGAAGTGCCGCGTGAATCGAGGGACGAAGGCCGCTTGGTCGGCGACATCCAAACCCGCTTGGATACGCGGCAGCAAGCGTGCCAACGAGAGAGATTGTTCGTGTTCTAGGTCAAACATGGGCTAAAATCCTAATGCACTAAAGAACTAGCGTCGATTATACCCTGAGTTGAAACCGATTCCATAGTATGGCGTGGCAGTCGGTTCTCCACGAATTGGGGGTTCAGTGCGGGTGAGTCACTGCACGCACGGCACAACGTGATATACTAAAATGGTATTTGTCATATTAGAAAACCACACTGAGAACGGCTCAAAAGGGGCAATGCTGCATGGCTAACTTGTTCGAGAAAATCAATACGCTGATTAGCGCCAGCCTGCATGGGTTGGTTGACCGCGCTTTGGAATCCAACTCGCCGAAGGTCTTGGACGAGTATATCCGGCAGGTTGAGCGTAACCTAGAAGAACTGGAAGAATCCACGGCCAACGTCGGCGGCACGGTCAAGACCCTACGCCGCAAGTACGAGGAATTCACTGCCGCCGCTGATAAGCTGGACAACGACATCGACCAATTGGTCGTCGCGGGCAAAGATGACCTCGCTATGGCCGCCCAATCCCAACTCAACACCAAGCGCCAATTGGCCGGTGAATATCAGAAGCAGTGGGAAGAGCAAAACGCGCAATATGAGCTGATGTTGGGGATGCGTGCCAAGCTGCAAACCCGCCTCGTCTCGATTAAGCAAGAGCGCGAACACCTGCTCGGCCTGATTCAACTGATGGAATCGAAGAAGATCGCGGCCAAGACCATGAAAAGCCTCGATCAAATCGCCAACATCGGCGACGAGCAAATCAGCAGCATCTCGGAGTCCATCCGTGGGCGCTTGGACAAAGAGGACGCCCGCTTGGAGCAAGCCACGCGCAACATCGCCGACCAAATCGACGATGCCGTCCGCAGCACCGAGTTGGAGCGCCAGCTAGACGAACGCCGCAAGCGCCTGAACAGTAGCCAGTCCTAATCCCTATATGTAGGGTAATGCTATTTGAGGAATAAATACGGATTTTCTGTAGGGGCGACCCATGGGTCGCCCACCATCACATTTCCGTATTCGTTAACGAAACCGCACACCCACGCCCTGTTTACCGTGGGTGCGCCGAAATAAAACAACGCATATTGGATTATCCTGTACGGACGCCCCATGGGGCGTCCTACGATATAGACATCCCCGCCCATCCGTTGTTATCATCCCTCAACCGACCATCATCGAAGCGATTTAGCCATGTCCTCACAAGAACCCGACCTCCGCCAGCGTGCCTTTGGCGCAATCCTCACTAATGCGCTCAAAAGCCCTCAGTTCCTATTCACCATCCTATTCACATTCGCCCTCTACTTTTTGGTCGGCGACAGCACGTTTATCCCCGGATGGCAAAGCTGGTATTGGCTATTAGGCGGCGGCTTGGCGGCAGGCGGGTTTTTGGTCTCTAGCCTCACCGACCCAGAAGCGACGCAACAGGCCGTTAACCGGATGTTCGAGCAAAACTTGAACCTAGATACCATCAAGAATCGGGTCGCCCGTCAATATATTGAGAAGGCGCTAGAATACCGCACCCAAATGCTAGAACTGGCGAATCGAACCAAAGGGGCGCTCAAGGTCAACCTGATTCAGACCGTGGACGATGTGAACCAGTGGATTCAGGGGATGGTAGACCTGTCTCACCACCTCGACGAATACGCCGAGAATCAATTGGTCGCCCGCGACCTCAAAGAAGTCCCACAGCGCATCGCCAAAGTTAACCAGCGCATCGAGTTAGAGAGTCGTAAGGGCGGCAGCGAGGCCGTGGTTGGGGAACTCCGCCGCCAACTGAGCGCGATGGAGCAGCAACTAGAGAATCTGCAAGCAGCCACCACCAACGCCAAGCGAGCCGAAATCCAACTGGAGACCGCGCTGGCGTCATTAGGGACGATGTACTCTCAGATGTCGCGCCTCGGCACATCCGAGGTGGACAGCAGCAAGATGCAGCGGATGCGCGGCGACATCCAAGAGGAAGTGTCAAGCCTACAAGACATAATTCAAGCGATGGACGAAGTTCAGGCCGTCAACTATGCCGACGAAGCGCAAGCCGAAGTCCGCAAGATGCGCCTTTCCTAAACCTCGTGGCTCATGTTCAGATTGCGTGAAAAAAACATATCGTTGCGGGGCGCAGCACGCTGCCGCCCCTACAAAAACACTCGTTCTGAACATGCGCCAACCTCGTAGGGGCGACCCATGGGTCGCCCACGGTTTTGCCGACGCTTATGGGGAAACCGAAACAAATCCAAACGATTGTTTGGGTGTGTTTTATGCAAAAACCCCGATCACAGATCGTTTGGATCTTAAATCATCCCTCCATTACCCAATCGTCTTGATGAACTCGCTCACCCGCGCAAACACATCCGCCGATTCGGTGTCTTGGGTCATGATGTGGTCGCTACGCTCATAGAGATGAGTTTCGAGCCGCGCAGTACCTGTCAAACCGGCCTTCAATGTCTCGAAGTGCGTTTGCCGCACAACTGAGTCTTTTAGCGAATACAACGCCAATACCGGCGCGGTGATATTCGGCAACCGCAGATGGGTGTCCTCAATCAAGCGCATGAGTTGTTCTACGCCGTTGGTTGACCATTTGTTATAGCGCACCCGCCCCAGCACCACCTCACCCCGCCCCGCCTGTTGGTCTTTGAGATATTGCGTGAACGGGCTGCGGTCTGTTTGGTCGGTATAAGGACGCAGATATTTCCCCCAACGCAAAGAGTTTGCAGACACGCCAATCACTTGCAGCGGGGCGGCCATCGCTACCACCCCATCGACTGCCGCTTGCGCCGCGATATTCAACGCGAGGCAGCCGCCCATCGACAATCCAGCCATCACCACCCGGTCAGACTGGGCGCGGACGATGTGCAGTGCGTCAAAGGCGCTGGCGACCCAATCCTCAAATCGGGCGCGACTCAGGTCTTCTGGGCGTGTCCCGTGTCCGCTCAGGCGCGGCACATAGACAGTATGCCCCTCCCCCGCGAGGTGCTTCCCCAACCAAATGACCTCATGCGGCGAGGCGGTGAATCCGTGCATCAGGACGACGCCTGTCGCGCCGCCGCGTGCGAAATACGGCTCTGCGCCGGACATGAGTGGGCTTTTGGTCATGGGAAAATCCTTGTGAATGGTTGCGGGTTATGGGTTATGCCGTTTAATATAACATCAGACACGCCCGCCATCATAAGGGACATTCATGCGCCGTCTGATTTCCGTGTTGATTGCCTTATTCGCGCTCTCCTCACCCCTGTATGCACAGGAGGACGGCCTTAACCTACCTACCGAACTTTATACCCTGTTACGGGCGGGGACGATTCAACGGTTTGGGCTGGGCGCGGCGGGCGTCTCAGATGTCACCCCGCCGGACAGCACCAGCATCGACTTCGGGCTATCGCCGGACGGCGTATGGCTGGCGTATCGCACCGAGGCCGAATCGCTGAACGTTTATCACATGGTCACGGGGGAGAATCGCCTTATCGACGCCAGCGCCAGCATCCCCCCCTACCGTGGGCGCGGGGAGAGCATCGCATGGTCGCCGGACGGCAATGCCATCGCCTATACCACTGCGGCGGGCATCCGCACACGATTCTTCGATGGTGGGGCGTTTGAGATAAGCATGTCGCCCATCCTCAGCCTCGCATGGTCGCCAGATGGTCGGTTTTTGGCGGCAGAGGCCGAAAACGACATTTGGTGGGTCTATCGGCGTGACGGGGAGCAGATGATTCTGCACGCCGCGCTGCCGACCTCGCATGGGGCGGCATGGGTCAGCAATACCCTGCTGATGATTGCCCCAGCCGAGGGCGGCCTATACGCGATGGATACCGCCAACGCCAACGCGCAAATCCCGCTGGCCGACGCCGATAAAATCTACCAGAAGCCCGCCCGCCGCCCAGATGGGTCGGTGGTCGTATTCGCCCGTGAACCCGACGATGACGACATCAGCCCGACGGCGGCTTATCTGCACGAAGTCCGCAGCACGGTCAGCGGCTTGGAAATCGTCCAAATCAGCGAGACCAGCGTCGAGTTATCCGGCCTGCGTTGGTCCCCCGGCGGGCGCTTGATGGTGACGTTACAGGGCGGGGTGTTGGTGTTGGTTGACCCCATCAGCGCACAAGGATTCCCGCTGCCACTGACCGAGGTTGCGGCCTATGCGTGGGGGGCGGTGCGACTGCCGAGCGTCCCCAATCTACCGTTGACGGCTGATGTCTATTTCTTGGGCGATGACGGCACGGGCGCAGACCAAGTCTGGATGCTGCCTGCTGACGGGGCGGACGCGGAACCTATCACCGCGCACGCGCAAAGCATCACCGCTTATGATGTTGCCTCTGATGGTAAAAGCGTGGTCTTTGTCAGTGACGGTGGTTTATGGTTGAAAACAGCCGTTACTGCCGTTACTGATGAAGCAATCTTGCTATTTGAGGCAGAAGGTTTAGCATCGCCTAGTTTCAACGCTACAGATACGATGTTGGTTTTTGAGGCGGCTGGTGAGGTGATGATATTCCCATTATCATCAGACGCTGAGCGTCCCGTTGTATTGTTAACAGGGTATACAGAGCCACGTTTCGCCAGCGGCGCGGGCGGCCTGCTGGTAGACATCGCAGACGGCGACCTCGCGTTTTATGCGTTGGAAAGCGGGGAAGTCCGCCGCTTGGGGACGTTCGTGCGCGCCAAGCCGCTGGCGGATGGGCGAATTTTGGCCTTCGGGGCAATCACGCCCGACCAGCCGGGCGGGTTATATCTGGTTGACCTCGCCGTGCCAGAGCCGACTCTGTTCTATGCCCCGCCTGTCGGGTACGTCTTGACCGACTTTACGCCATTGGCGACTGGCCCAGTACGGGTTATCCTCACCCGTGCAGACGGCCTGCCCGCGCCACTTCGGGTATTTGATGTCACCCAAACAGGCGGCCCCGTTGGAATACCTGTGTTACCCTATTTAGAGGGCGCACGCATCAGTCGCGACGGTGGCACGTTGGCGGGTTATGCCAGCGGCGCGGGCAATCTGGCAGTTTACAGCATCCCATTGGCGGCGGAATCGATCCCGTTCATCCCGACACAGGTTAAGGAGGTGCGATTCTCACTTTTTAGATGATTCTCATAATCGAATTGCGTGTTTCTCATCAGCTATTGCTAGTCTGATGATATCTTGGAAGTATTCTGTATCATGCACAAAAAGGAAAAACGGGGATGTCCGGCGAACGCATTCTTGTGATCGAGGACGAGGCCCGTATCGCTCAATTCATCGAGCGCGGCCTCATCTATGAAGGCTACCGCGTCAACGTTGCGCGTGATGGTCAGACCGGCCTGAATATTGCACGGGACAATCCACCCGATTTGGTGATTTTGGATTGGATGATGCCGGGGTTGGATGGTCTGGAGGTTTGCCGTCGGCTACGCGCCGCCAGCGATGTCCCCATCCTCATGCTCACAGCCAAAGATGACGTGACAGACCGTGTGGCGGCACTGGATACTGGCGCAGACGATTATCTGGTCAAGCCGTTTTCGATTGACGAACTGATGGCGCGGGTGCGTGCGCTATTCCGACGCGCCACGCCCACCTCCCGCCCAGAAATTTTGCGCTTTGCCGACCTGACGTTGGATACCGGCACACACCGCGCTTATCGCGGTGAACAGGCCATCGACCTGACGGCCAAAGAGTATGAATTGTTGGAATTATTCATGCGGAATCCGCGCCAAGTTCTGACCCGTGATGTGATTTTTGACCGCGTATGGGGCTATGACTTCGGGGGGGAAAGCAACATCATCGAGGTTTATGTGCGCTACCTGCGCCAAAAGACCGAGAACGAGTCACACGCGCTGGGCGCAAGGCTCATCCACACCGTCCGTGGCGTAGGCTATGTCCTACGCGAGGAATAAGCAAGACGACAAGGTATGACTCTTCGTAAAAGGCTGACGATATGGTACGCCAGCCTTATCATCCTCGTGATTATTTCGCTGGGCGCATCAATCTTCGTGCTGATGACGTGGAGTTTGGTGCGCTATATCGACGGAAGATTGGTTGAGACGTCGGATTGGATTGGCAAAGAGTCCCCTTTCGTTGAATTGGCCGTCAAATGGCGCGAGCATTACGGCATCAGCCTGTCAGAGCCGAACAGTTTCAGCGAATCAGTCACCGGGGTGCAAATCTGGTTTAGCGACGGCGATGTGTTCCGGCTGGCGCGTACCTCGGAAAATGTCGCGTGGCATCCCGACCCCCTAGACCCACAGACCATCGGCCAGACCCAACAAGATGTGTTCAGCACGGTCAACCTCAACGGTACGCTTTGGCGCGTTCACACCAACCCGATTATCGACAATGCCGGTGACTTGGTTGGTAGCCTTCAAGTCGCCCAGCCGTTGGAGATGATAAATATCGCCTCCAAACACTTGCTACTGGCGTTGATAGGGTGTTCCGTCCTCGCCATCACCGGCTCGGTTTTCATCAGCCATTGGTCAGCCAAGCGGATGCTCAAGCCCATCGAAGACCTAACCGGCGCGGCGGCGCGAATCGCGGGGACGAACGACCTCTCAACCCGCTTGACGTGGAACGGCCCGCACGATGAACTCGGACGCTTGATTTCGGTCTTCAACCGCATGATGGAGCGCCTACAACACCTGTTCAGCGTGCAACAGGGGTTCATCCATGATGTCTCCCACGAACTCCGCACCCCCCTCACGGGCGCAATCGGCCACCTTGATTTGATGCGGCGTTACGGCGCAGATGAAGAATCGCTGGAGGCCATGTATGAGGATATGTCACGCATGTCGCGGCTGGTCAACGACCTCATTATACTGGCGCGGGCGGATTACGGCGGCGTGACGGTCAGTCCATCACTATTAGACGCCGATATGCTGGTGATGAACGCGGTACAAGCCATGAAGCCGACTGCCGCCGCCAAAAATATCCACCTGACGGTGACTCACTTAGAGCCGCTGCGCGTGATGGCCGACCCCCAACAGGTGCGCCACTTACTGGCGCATATCATCGACAACGCCATCAAATTCACCCCGCCGGAAGGCAATGTCTCCCTAACCGTGCAGCGCGTAGACCAGATGGCGCGTATCGAAGTGACGGATACCGGCATTGGCATCCCGCAAGAACACCTCTCGCGGATTTTTGACCGCTTCTATCAGGTGGATTCTTCCCGCACACAAGACGGTACGGCAGGTTTCGGCCTCGGCCTCAGCCTCGCCAAATGGATTGCGGAAGCCCACGGCGGCTCTATCGAAGTCCGTAGCCAAGTCGGGGTCGGGACAACCTTCAGCATCCATCTGCCGATTGCCCGCCCGGAACAAGATTATCCCGCCAAGCACGCTCAAGCGACCCAAAAGCGTGCGCCCGTCCGTGTACACGACAAACACGCCTAAGCAGGCACGATCCGCCGAATCGCGTCGATTGCGGTTTGAATCCCATCCTCTGCGCGTAACTTTTCGCCCACCGCCTCGGCGCGACGGCGCATCTCACCATCATTGACGGCGGCGCTGATGGCGTTTGCAAGGTTATCGACGGTCAATTTATTTTGCGGGATAGGCGTAGACCCGATGCCCGCCTGTGCGACAACCCGCCCCCAAAACGGTTGGTCGGCCAAAAACGGGACAATCACGGTGGGTTTACCCGCCCGCAAGCCCGCAGCCGTCGTCCCCGCCCCGCCATGATGCACCACCGCCGCCATACGCGGGAACAGCCAATCATGCGGCGCTTGGTCAAGCATAAACACGTTTTCCGGCAAATTTGACGCCTTCATCCCGCCCCATCCACTCGCCAATACACCGCGCTGGCCTGTTTTCGCTAATGCCGCCAATACGATTTCGGCGCGTTTTTCCGCCTTGCTCCCCGACATGCTGCCAAACCCGATATAGACCGGAGGCTTACCCGCGTCCAGAAAACGGGCGAGTTCAGCCGATGGTTGCCAATCGGGGGTCTGGTTCAAGAACCAATAGCCGGTGACGTTCACCTCTGGCGGGTAATCCGACGGCACAGGCAAAACGTGACGACTGTAGGCGTATAACACCGGCACGGGTTGACCATCCGGCTTGATGAGTTCACTGGCGAATCGCCCGCGCTTGGGCAATCCGAGGACTGTGGTGCGGAACTCGTTAATCACGCCCATATACGGCGCAGTCGCCAATCCCATCAGCCGATAAGTAAACCGGTTAAAGCCACCGCCCAACGGCAACGGCGGGATCACCGGCACAGGGTAAGCGCTGGTCGGTGTATACAGAGGCAACGCCAGTGATATGAATACCGGAATCCCTAACTTCTCAGCGATGTGATACCCGCCCAATGATTTGGGGTGATGAATCAGCACATCCGGCTTGAAATCTTGCGCGAAAGCCCATTCATCATCCAACATCCGGCGCATCATCGGCATGACCAACTTCATCAATGCCAGCTTGCCGCTAGTACCGTCCGTCGCAGCCTTGCCCTCTTTCGAGTCGATTAACGCCATAAACTCATTGCCCATGTGAGCATAGGTCAGGCCGTACCCCTCAACAAACGAGCGATACGACTCCGGTGTTTGGAGCGCGACCTCATATCCAGCGGCTTGTAGCCCTTTTCCTAACGCGATGAACGGTTGAATATCCCCGCGTGTGCCGATGGTGATGATGAGAACTTTGGTCATGTTATACCGTCCTGTCTTGGTTAGAGGCGGCATCCTATGACGCCGCTACAGCTCGTCGTAGCCTTTGGCTTTCTTAATGGCATCCCATTTGTCGAGCAACTTAGGGAATTCTTCAGCCATGAACGCATTCATATCGCGCATCATCTCTAGGCGTTTACGCTGCGCGGGCGGTGCATCGGCCAATGCCTCTAGCCCTTTTTCACCCAATTCCTTTAATTCGGTGACTTGGTGCATCCGCCCGCGAAATGACCGACTCCACATATCGTTGGATGTTCGGTAATACGTGCGCCGATCCCCGGATAAAGTGAGCCGTTCGACCAGATACAGCGTCGTCAGGTCTTTCAGCGCCACGCTGATAGAACTTTTACTCGCGCCCAACGCCTCGACCAATTCCGGCTGCTGTTGATGTGGCGGGTCACATACCAGCAACCAACCAATCACCCGCCCCGCAACACGAGTCAATCCGAGGCCTTCAAAATACAATCCGATTTGTTCGACAAATGCCTGTTTCTTATCTGTGCTGTTATCCATAAAATCAGCATACTCCTGTTTTGTTTGTTCGGTCAATACCGAACAAACCGATTTTACAAAACTTATATCATTTTAACATGATTATAGAAAAACGTTGACACGGCGGACATGGCAGTGCCATATCCCTACACCATCACCCGATGATGCGGGGATTATGCAGATGCAAATTGTAGGGATTTGGCGTGCCAAACCCTCACCAACGCAAGGCCGCCGGAAAAACTATTCCGGCGGCCTTAATTTCACACGCTCACAGGCTATTGTAGGGACAAGACCTGCCTTGTCCGTTTTATCCGCCTCATCCTCACAATCAATAATTTAATGCGCGGCTTCGGGTTGGAATTGCGCCGATTCCGTTGAACCGGTCAGCGCTGTGGTGCTGGATTCCCCGCCGCTGACGATGGTTTGCACAGCGTCGAAATACCCCGTCCCGACAAACGACTGATGCTTGACCCCGCGATACCCGTGGGCGCGTTCGGATTCAAACTCGGCATCTTGCAGTTCGGTATAGGCGGTCATCCCGTCGTCTTTATATTTACGCGCCAGTTCAAACATCCCATGATTGACCGAGTGGAAACCCGCCAATGTGATGAATTGGAAGGCATACCCCATCGCGCCCAATTCGCGCTGGAACTTGGCGATGGTGCTGGCGTCTAGCTTGCGCCCCCAATTGAACGACGGCGAGCAGTTGTAGGCCAATTTCTTATTGGGATATTGGTCGTGAATCCCCTCAGCGAATTTCTTGGCCTCGTGCAAGTCGGGGCTGCTGGTCTCGCACCAGACCATATCCGCATACGGCGCATAGGCCAGACCACGGGCGATGGCCGCCTCGAATCCGCCACGGATGGCGTAGAATCCTTCGCTGGTGCGCGAGCCAATCATAAATGGGGTATCACGCGGGTCGATGTCACTGGCGAGCAAGGTCGCGGATTCGGCGTCGGTGCGGGCGACAATCAGGGTCGGGACATCCAACACATCCGCCGCCAAACGCGCCGCAACCAGTTTACGCACAAATTCCGAGGTCGGCGCAAGCACTTTCCCGCCCAAGTGACCGCATTTTTTGGCCGAGGCCAACTGGTCTTCAAAGTGAACCGCCGCCGCGCCCGCCTCGATAAAGGCTTTCATCAATTCATAGGCATTTAGCACTCCGCCGAAGCCGGCCTCGGCATCCGCCACCAACGGCACAAGCCAATCCGTATCCGTTTTGCCGGCGAGCGTGTCGATTTGGTCGGCGCGGAGTAGAGCGTTGTTGATGCGCTTGACCAAACTGGGGGCGCTATCCGCCGGGTAGAGACTCTGGTCGGGATAGGTCGCGCCCGCGCTGTTGGCGTCTGCCGCCACTTGCCAGCCGCTGACGTAAATCGCCTTGAGTCCCGCCGCCACCATCTGAACGGCTTGCGTGCCGGTCATCGCGCCGAGCGCGTTCAGGTAGGGCTGACTTTGCAATTGCTCCCACAGTCGTTCCGCGCCCAATTTCGCCAGCGTGTACTCAATTTTCACCGAACCGCGCAGCCGCACCACATCCTCTGCCAAGTACGGGCGTTGGACATCTTGCCAGCGCAGGTTGGTATTCCACTCACGGATGATGCTTTCGGTATGGCGCATGGTGTTCGTTTCCCCTCAACCTAGTCCTGAAAAAAGCAAAACGGATTTAAGCGATGCGGCAATAGGCCGTCGCGATATCCCAATATGGGGTTTTGTGCGGGCGACCCGTGGATCACCCCGTATCGCGCCTTTTGTAGGGACGCCCCATGGGGCGTCCGCATCCGCCAAACCATCACTCCAAAAATGCGTAGGCGGGCGTGGTCAGGAAATCTGGGCAAATCTCCGCCTTTGACCATTCTGCGAACAATTCCGCCGCGTGTTGATAGCGCCCGCCCTCAAAGCGCTCATCCCCAACTTCGGCGCGGATTTTCAGCAATTCTTCGGCCATCAGCCTGTCAACCAACTCAACCGTCACCGGCTGCCCATCATCCAAAACCGCGCCGTGCTTCAACCACTGCCAGACCTGAGCGCGAGAAATCTCGGCGGTGGCCGCGTCCTCCATCAGGTTATAAAGCGGCACGCAACCGTTGCCGCGTAGCCACGCCTCAACATATTGCACCCCCACCGACAGGTTCATCCGCAGGCCGGTCTCGGTTTTTGACCCCGACGGCACGGCCAGCAATTCCGCCGCTGTGACCTGCAGATCGTCGCGCTGACGGCTGACCTGATTCGGCGTCGGCATGTGCGCGTTAAAAATCTCCATCGCCACAGGCACAAGGCCGGGGTGCGCCACCCATGTCCCGTCGTGACCATCGGTGACTTCGCGCAATTTATCGGCGCGAACCTTATCAAAGGCCGCCTGATTCGCCTCTGGGTTATTCTTGATGGGGATTTGCGCGGCCATCCCGCCCATCGCATGTGCGCCGCGCTTGTGACAGACCTTAATCACATACTGCGTATACGCCCGCATCATCGGCGCGGTCATCGTGATCTGTGCGCGGTCTGGCAGCACGCGGTCAGCGTGAGCGCGGAACTTCTTAATCACGCTGAAGATGTAATCCCAGCGCCCGCAGTTCAGCGCCACGATATGATCACGCAACACATATAAGATTTCGTCGGCCTCAAACGCGCCGAGGATGGTTTCAATCAACACCGTGGCTTTAATCGAGCCGTGCGTCAAACCAAGCAATTGCTCAGACTTGGTGAACACGTCATCCCACAGCTTGGCCTCATGGTGACTCTCCAACTTGGGCAGATAAAAGTACGCGCCTGTCCCATGTTCCATCGCCGCCTGAGCGTTATGGAACAGATATAGCCCGAAATCGAATAGGCTACCCGGCATCGGGAGTCCATCGACCAAAACATGCTTCTCGTCCAAGTGCCAACCACGCGGGCGCACGACCAAGACGGCAGTTTTCTCGTTCAGCTTATAACTTTTTCCCTCCGGTGAGGTGAAGGTCAGCGTGCGGCGGACGGCCTGTGACAGCGCGATTTGCCCCTCAATCAAGTTTGCCCATGTCGGCGCAGTGGCGTCCTCAAAGTCGGCCATGAATACCGATGCCCCGCTGTTGAGCGCGTTAATCACCATCTTAGGGTCGGTTGGCCCAGTGATTTCAACCCGCCGGTCTTGTAAGTCTGACGGGGTTGCGCCGACCACCCAATCGCCCTCGCGGATATGGGCGGTTCCGGGCAGAAAATCCGGCAACTCACCCGCATCCAACCGTGCTTGACGGTCAACACGGGCGGCCAATAGCGCGGCGCGAGTATCGCGGAAAGTGCGAGTCAAGTCCGCCAGAAACATCAGCGCGTGCGGACTCAACACAACCGTGCTATTAGGCGCACCAGCGGGTATTTGCAGGGTCATGCCGTTAGGAACTGAGGAAATCATGATAGACCTTTCAAAAATGTCATCCAGCAACAAACCAGCCTCCCTAGTCCAGTCGGTTTTTCGACGTGGATGGGGAACTTAGAAGATTATAGCGACTGCCTGACCCAAAGTTGTTTGCTGCTGACGCCTAAATGGTTTGGGCGTCTGTGGATGATTTCACTATACCGTCATTTTGCACGAACACAAACCGATAATTGCGTGAATTTACACCCTACTTTTACAACACATTGTACGAACAATCATAGCAGCGCAATATGCTGCGCCAAAAATCCCACACATTTCGTAGGGGCGACCCCTGGGTCGCCCACCATCACATTTTCGTATCCATTTATTAGATCGAATCCCTCCTATGTTCTGACGACCAACAGGGTGAAATAATCTCTAAAATTATTTTTTTGACTCTCATGCTGTAGTAACGTTATAATGTCATGACATTTAGAGGGCATAAAAACAACGAAGGGCGGTGCTTCGTGGACTTCGGTTCAGACGAACACCCTATTCTGATTATCGGCGCGGGGCCGGTTGGCCTGAGTTTGGCGCTGGCGCTGGGCAAACAAGGCTTTGCTGTGCATGTATTCGAGCAATTAGACGACCTCAGCCCCGAAGCACGCGCCAGCACGCTCCACCCCTCTACCCTAGAGATGTTGGCGGCGTGGGGCGTGATTGATGCGGTGCTGAAATGCGGCAGCCCAGTGAATCGGATGCAGTTCTGGGAACGCGAGACGCGGGCGCTGATTGCCGAATTCCATTATGACGCCATCGCGGGCGATACGGCCTACCCGTACCGGCTGCAATGCCCGCAAAGCGTTTTGACGCGGGTGATTAAGACGCACCTAACGGCACATTATCCCAATGTGCAGATTCACATGGGCTGGCGCTTCGAGTCGTTCACCGACCACGGCGACCATCTGAGCGCGATTCTGGACTCCCCCGCCGGGGCGCAAACCGTCAACGGGTGCTACCTGTGCGCCGCTGACGGCTCCAAAAGCGCCATCCGCCAACAATTAAACCTCGGATTCGAGGGCATGACCTATGAAGACCGGTTTTTACTCGTGGCGCTTGACGCCGATTTGCGCGATTTATTCCCCAATCTCGGCCCGGTCAGTTATATGTTTGACCCGCGTGAGTGGGTGATTGTGCTGCACCTCCCAGATGTCACCCGCGTGGTATTCCGTCTGCGTGATGAGGAATCCCGCGAGGACGCTTTGCAACCAGAGTCGCTACGCCTGCGCCTATTGCAATTCTTGGGCGTAGACGACCTGACCTTTAACCTCGTCGGCGCGTCGGTGTATGCCGTGCATCAGCGCGTGGCCGAACATTTTAGGGTCGGGCGCGTGTTATTATTGGGCGACGCGGCGCACATCAATAACCCGATGGGCGGCATGGGCATGAACAGCGGAATCCACGACGCCGATTGCCTCTCGAACAGATTAGGGCGCGTCCTACGCGGTGAGCCGGATTCGCTGTTGGATGACTACGCCGAGGCGCGGCGGGATTATGCGCTGCATCATATCCGCGAGTACACCCATCAGTATTACCGCGATATGGCCGCCACCGATGCGACACACCGCGCCCAGCGTGACCAATCGATGCGCGATATCGCCGCCGACCCCGAACGGGTACGAGCCTTTCTGCTCAAGGCCTCAATGTTCGATTTTAAAAAGTAGGGGCGCACCCATGTGTGCGCCCGCTGCGCCCTCCATATAGTCAAAAGGACTCCGCCTGTGTGGATTGATAATCAACTATTACCCGCCAACAACCATTTTGAGGTGCTGAATCCCTCAACCGGTGACTGTATCGGCACGGCGGCCTACAATGACGCCCACGATGTCGATGCGGCGGTAGAGTCGGCGCGGCGCGGGTTTGAGCGCTGGGCGGCGCTCAAACCCAGTGAGCGCGAACACACCCTCATCAAGGCCGCTGATGCGCTGATGGCGCGGGCGGATACGCTTATCGACCTCATCATCGACGAAAGCGGCTCAACCCTCAGCAAGGCGCGGATGGAAGTGACCTATAGCGCCTCAATGTTGCGTGCCGCCGCCGGAGAATCACGCCGCCTGTACGGTGAAACCATCCCGCATGACCGCCCTTCCCGCCTCAGCCTCGTGATTCGTGAGCCGTTGGGCGTGGTCGCGTCAATTTCACCCTTTAACGCGCCGCTGGCCTTACTGGTCAAGATGTGCGCCTTCCCGCTGGCCGCCGGAAACGCCGTCATCAGCAAGCCGAGTGAGGAAACCCCGCTGATTGCGCTAGAATTTGCCAAAGTCCTCGCGGAAGCAGGGATGCCGGACGGCGTATTTAATATGGTCACAGGCTACGGCCACGATACCGGCGCGGCCTTAGTGGCACATCGCGGGGTGCGCGGAATCGCCTTCACCGGCAGCACGGGGACAGGCATCAAAATCGGTCAGCTTGCCATGCCGACCATGAAGCGCCTCCAGCTAGAACTTGGCGGCAAAAACGCCTTGCTGGTCTTGCGCGACTTTGACCCGATTCAGGCGGCCAAAATCGCCGCACAAGGCGCGTTCTATCACGCCGGTCAAATCTGCATGAGTAGCGCCCGTATCATCGTAGAACGCGCCAACGCTGACGCCTTCATCGCGGCACTAGCGGCTGAATCCGAGTCGCTATTTCTGGGTGATTTGCGCGATGAACAAACCGCCTATGGCCCATTGATTAACGCTAAGGCGCTGGAAAAGGTCGAGCGCCACGTCCAGAGCGCAATAGACTCCGGCGCGACTCTCTTGACCGGCGGGCGAGTGATTCGCGGCCTAACTTATGCCCCAACCGTGATTTTAGAACCCGCCCGTGATAGCGCCGTCTGGACGGAAGAAACCTTTGGCCCTGTCGCGTCAATTGCGCTGGTGGATGACGCAGACGAGGCCGTGCGCCTCGCCAATGCGACGGATTACGGCCTGAGCGCCGGAATTCTGACGCGGGATATTCAAATCGGACTCAAGGCCGCCCGCGCCATCCGCGCCGGAGGCGTCCACGTCGGAATGCACAGCTACCAATCCGAGGCGATGGCTCCGGTGGGCGGCTACGGCTTGAGTGGCATCGGGCGCAGCGGCGGGCAATATAGCACCGACCATTTCACCGAGCGCAAATGGATCAGCGTTGAACTGGGCGACCAATAAAATCTGTTTTGAATTCACTATTTGACAATCTATGGCCTCATTTCATGGGCAGGACGGCAAGCCGTCCCCTACACAACATCCGATTGCTGTGGATAAATCCACACATCACCAGAAATTTTGTAGGGGCGTGGCTTGCCCGCCCGTGCTAAAACACCACACGTCAATTAAATGACAATCGCCCCCAGCAACCACCACGGACGCCCGTCTACGAGGTCGGTCTTTTGCGAGACCATCCGATTCCCCGCGCAGGCCGGATAGACCGACGCGACGGTGATTCCCTGCGTAGCGGGCGCATGAGTCAAAATCGGGTAGCTGATTTGCCCGTCAAAGGCGCGATTCTTCCACGCCGTCCACAACGTAAAATCCTCCCCCACGGCGGCGATCAGCGACGCACCGTGAGGGGTCGAACGACTGGCGGCGACCACCGCGAAACGATTCTCGGCGGCGCGTTCTGGCAAACCGGTCTGGACTTCCCACGCCTCTAAGATATGAGTCGGGCAAGCCACCACCTCAACGTTTTGCAGCGCGGCCAGACGGAACGCCTCTGGGTAAATCGTGTCATTCCCGACCAAAATTGCGGCGCGTCCCCACGGCAAATCCACCGTCATCACCGAATCGCCCAACGCCGTCACCCACGGATGCGACTTTGTAGCGTGAAGTTGAGGCTGTTCCAAAATCAAGCCGTCCGCGCCGACCATCAAACCGACATGCGCCCACCCATCCCCGACTCGCCGGACGCCAGAAAACACGACCACCGACTCAGACCCCGCCAATAGAACAGCCAACTCGTCACAATAGGCGCTGGTTTGATCGGCGGCATTCTCTGGTGAGGTGATATGCGGCTGCGCCAAAAACGGCAGTTCCGGCAGAACAATCAACTTTGCGCCCAACGCGACGGCCTCACAAATCTGCCCGTTTAGCTCAGACAAAGGGGCGGCGGTGTCGGGTTGAATCGCGGCGGTGAGGATTTCCGCCGCGCCGGGGTGATAATCCCGCTCAGACGGTTGAATCGCCAGCGGTGCGTAGAGGTGTGGGCGGCGGCTGACGAAAATATCCGTCCCATCGGGGCGACATTTATCATCGGCCTCAGACGGGTCAAAGTCCGCGTAGATGACCGCCTCGCCGGTCTTGGGCGCTATCGCCAAGACTCGGCCATCTGGCGCGACAATTTGCGATTCGCCCGCGCCGTGCAGTTGGTCAGCGCGGATGCCCATACGGGTGGCGATTTGTTCAGCCAATTCGGGCGGCACAAGCGACCCGACCTTATTTGCTCCGACCACGAATACCTTATTTTCGGCGGCACGAACTGGCACATGCAGCGCGGCCTCGTCCAGTGCGAACGAGTTCAGACTGTTGAGCAGCACCCGCGCCCCGCGCAACGCCAAGCCTCGCGGCGTCTCGTTAATCACCCCGTCCATGCACGAATATAAGCCGACCCGACCAAACGGGAGGTTGATGTCTGGGCATACTGTCGTCGCCTTGCTGAGAAAATTATTCTCATTGCCCATCAACACTTGCTTATCGCTGACCGCCAACCGCGCCCCATCCCGCCCAAACAAGATATTCGTGCCGGTAATCTCCCCCCTCGCCCCAGCAATATCACTAGCAGTGTCGGTGGTTCTGCTCCCCCTCGCCCCGATAATATCACTAGCAGTGTCGGTGGTTCTGCTCCCCCTCGCCCCGATAATATCACTAGCAGTGTCGGTGGTTCTGCTCCCCCTCGCCCCTTGTGGGAGAGGGGGCTGGGGGGTGAGGGGTCTCCGCAGCGTCACATTAACCATCACCATCACGTCATGCCGCCGCGCCCGTTCGCTTACCGCCGCCAAAAAGTCGCCGTCCAAATCTACCGCGACCTGATACGCATAGTCGGCGTCGGCATACCATGACGAGTGATTGCAAAATTCCGGCAACACCAGCACATCCGGCTTGACCAGCACGGCTTGGTCTATCATCCGCAAAACCGTGGCGAGATTTTCAGCCACGTCCGTCCCCGTCGCAAACTGCGCGGCGGCAAAGCGAAATATCCCCATCATTTACCCCAGCGGCAAGCTCGCCATACCCTCAACCCCGACCACGCGGGTGTTGGTGAAGAATCGATAAGTTTCTAGTGTGCCTTCCTCGCCCGCACCGCTGAGTCCCCATGCCGGACGCGGCGCATATAAGCCGAGGCTCATGATCGTGCCGCCGTTGATTTTGACCTCGCCCGCGTGGATGTTCTCACCGAGTTTGACGGCGGCATCGGTATCGCCCGCGAAAATATACGCCTCAAGCCCATACGGCGTGTCGTTCGCCAGAGATAACAACTCGACCTCGGTCTGATAGCCGTGAACCGTCCCGACCGGGCCAAAAATCTCGTCTTGGGCGGCGCGAGAGTCAACCCCCGTAATCAGCGTCGGCTGCAAGAAATGGCCGCTTAGGTCGGGCAATTTCCCCGCCCGGTGCGCCGTGCCGCCCGCCGCCTCTAACTGCGCGATTTGACCGCGCAATTTGGCGAGATGGCGACTGTGACTCATCGGGCCGAGTTGGGTGGACAGGTCGCATGAATCGCCCAATTTGAGCGTGTTCAATCGGTCAAATACGCGCTCTAACAACGCCGCTTGAACCGATTCATGCACAATCAGCCGCCCCAACGCCCGACACCACTGCCC
>DAOTTP010000304.1:0-4553 GCA_034437835.1 Anaerolineae bacterium
TGGCGTTTGACCGAGGCGGGCTGAAGTCGGTGCATGTTCAAACCCGCGATGCTCAAATAGCCAGAAAAGACCGTGATGCTCAGGTAGCGGAAAAAGACCGCGAAGAGCAATTACAGGCCTTTGTTGCTCTGGAGAACCGATTCCAGTCCATCAAACTCGAAGTCAATTATCCCAAAGATGGCAAAGGCCAACATGATCGTTTTATCGAAATCACCCGCGTAGATGGTTCAACGGCGCGGTTATTGATTGGGCGTGGGTTAGATTTTATCCGCGCCGATGGGAGTGTAAAAGCAACCTATCTTGTGATTGAGGAAATGTAACCGCGTACCTATCGTTTTTTGACCGTCATCAGGACACCCGGACGCGGTTCGAGGGTTGCGCCCATGTGAACGTGAACCTTCGGCGCGCCGGTTGCATCCAGCCTGACGCGCTGTAAGACCCGCGCCAACACGATACGCCCCTCCGTTTGCGCGAATGACGCGCCGATACAATTGCGCTTGCCCATCCCGAACGGTAAATATAAATACGGGTCATATTTGATGCTGGGGTCGAATCGCTCTGGATGAAAATCATCGGCGGCCTCCCAGTGTTTGGGATCGCGGTGGGTGAGGTAAATCGAATACAGCACCCGTGCGCCTGATGGGATATGCGTACCCTGAAATTCGAGGTCACGAAGGGCTGTTCGGCTGCCGATATGGATAGGCGGGTACAGGCGCAATGCCTCTTTTAAGCACTGATCCCCCCATACGAGATCAGCAACGTTTTCAGAATCAGGGGCGTTTCCGTCCAAGACATTATCGACTTCTGCTTGGGCTTTGCTCAGCGCGTCTGGGTGTTGTCCCAACAACTGAAAGACCCACGAGAGTTGGGCGGTGCTGGTGTCATGACCGGCAATCAACAGGGTCATCAGTTGGTCGCGGATACGGTCTGGATGCATCCCGACATGAATGAGCATCGTGATCATATCCATGCTGGCGGGGGAGGGATTTTCTGCCAGCAAATCGCGTTTGATACGGATGATTTGCATCAAATAGTCGTCCATTTGGGCGCGATATTTTTTATAACCCGGCCTCGGAACCCCACGCCAGAACATCCAGAACCCCGGGGATATGAAGCCGATTAGATAAATTACTGCGTCCCATAGGCGTTTGAGTTCCGGCGTGAAATCGACATCGAACAGGCCGTCCATCAAAATGAGTAGGGTGATTTTGCGTGTCTCGACCAGCATATCAATCTGCTGACCGTCCGCCCATGTATCAATAATCTGGTCAGTGCGCCTCACCATCCCGGTGGCGTAACGAGTCATCATACCGCGATGTAGTGACGGATTAAGCTGTGAACGCATCGTATCGTGCGTTTCGCCATCTTCGACCAAGACGCTGTGCATCAGCAGTTCAGTAATCGGGTCGCTTTCGAGCCGCCAAATAAACGAGTCTCGTTGGTCCGTCAAGATGAAGCGCCCGGCCTGTGGACCTGCCATCATGATCGCACTGAAGTTCAGGGCGCTGAGTTTGAAGATGTCGCCGGTTTCGGCGTGAAACACGCTAAGGGCAGGCACGACGGAACGGCCTCTGACGATAGCACGTAGGGCGCGTAAACCGGCTTGCGGGGTCGGGTTTGGGACGGGAAGGGTCATAAATTGTCGCAATACTGGGAGTGTGAAAATATCTCAGCAAGTATAGTGTTTGAGCGCGTCCGATACATGAGAATTGAATCGAAAACGCCGTTCTCTCACCGTAGAGAACGGCGTTTCGATGTTTCGCATGAGCGCCGATTAGTTGCGGCGGCTACCGAAAATGCGGAGGATGTACAGGAATAGGTTGATGAAGTCGAGATAGAGGTGAAGTGCGCCCATGATGCTCAATCTCAGCACGGCATCGCTGCCCTGTAGGGCAAATTCCGGCGACTCGGCCATCTTCTTGATGCGGAAGGTGTCGTAAGCAGTTAGCCCAGTGAACAGAATGACGCCGAAATACGACAGCACCATATCGAAGCCGGCGCTTTTGAACAGGAAGATGTTCAGTAAGCTGGAGACGACGAGGCCAACCAAGCCCATGATGAGGAATGTTCCCCACTTGGTCAAATCCATCTTGGTTGTGAAGGCGAAAATGGTCATCACGCCGAACAACGTAGCGGTTGTACCGAAGGCGATAGCGACGGACGCGCTCGTATAGAACGAGACGATGAACGCCATACTGACACCTGTCACGCCGGAGTATACTAAGAATAGGATACCTGCCAGCGATGGCGACAGCTTGTTTATCGCGAAGCTGAGGACGAGGACAATCGCAAACTGAGCGATGATTGCGCCCCACAACAGCGCCGGATTCTTAACCAGCGAACTCATGATGGACGTGTTGGTGCTGATGAACAAAGCGACAATCGCGGTGATTGTCAGGCCAAGACCCATCCAGACATACACTAAGCGCATCACAGCGCTGACATCAATCTTGGGGACTGCGATGGGCATCCCGTTAATGATGACATCACCACCGCCGCCCAATGGGTTTTGAATCGGATTGTTGTTATTGTTTGGGAAGATAGACACAATACCTCCGGTAGAATTCTGTATGTTAGACTAGATTATAGCCTAACTTTTAATGGTGCGCTTGGCACGCCCCAAATTTTTGGGGTATCGCCCCTTGTCGGCGCACCTTTGGGCGTGGTCAAACGTAAGTTCTGTTAGAGTAAACACCATGCGCGGTGATGAGAAAGGACTGCAATGCGTCGCGGGACGATTTTTATCTTTGTATTCATTCTGGTAGCCGGAGGGATTATCGCCCTGACCCAGCTTTTCCGTTCCCAACCTGCGCTTGAGATCATTGTCGCGGTAGATCCGCTGGCCGAACGCTGGGTGCGCGAGGCCGCCATTGCCTTTAACGCACAGGGCGAAACCGTCGGGGTCAGCCGCCGTGTGCGCGTGACGGTGCAAGTCATGGGTGACATGGGCGTGTTTGGCGGTCAGAGTGGCTGGCGCGCCGAAAACCACCCCGATGGCTGGATACCCGCTTGGGGAGGGCTATTCTTGTCACCGTCGGTAGGGGCAGGATTGACCGCCCGCCAGATTTCTCCATCGCTGGCACGCACGACGCTGGTCTGGATGAGTCCGGCTTCTGCCGATGATCGCGTGGCCGAACCAACGTGGGATGCTGTGCAAGTCGCGGCGCGGGCGGATGAAAATTTAGCTTTCCCCTCGGCTGCGACCTCTGTACAAGGATTCGCAACGTTAATTTCTGGCGTCGCGGAATTTAAGTTAGCCTCACCATTGACCGATGTCATGCTGACTGGCACAGATAGCCGCGCTTACTTGACGCCGATGATTAACGCTGTGCCGAGTTATGCCACAGTCGGCGCAGATTCAGCCTTGACCATGAGTGGGCCCACCGGGGCGACTTATGCGGCTGGCATGGCAACCGAGAGCCAATGGCTCTCGCAGTTGAACACACTCTCCGCCAAAACCCCGCGTTTTGGCTACCCAGCCGCGCCGGTGATTTTTGATTTCCCCGCCTATCTGTTGGACAGCGTAAATCAGACCGAAGATGATCGTGCCGGGGTACAGGCGTTTGCCGCATATCTGGCCTTGCCCGCCCAACAAACCAGCGCCATGAACTTTGGGCTACGTCCCGCCCACAGTGAGCCAGCCGTCGAACAAGCATTATTCGCACGCGGGGCGCAGTATGGCATCGTGCCGGTATTGTCGTCAGCACGCGCTGTGACACTCCCGCAGAATACCACCAGCGTCAAGTCGTTCATCACATGGGCGTCCGGCCTGCAACGCTAGTTGAAGTTGATACGTTTAAGGAGACATCGAAGATGAAATATCAAAGATTGTGGGCGGTTCTCGCCCTATCCATCGCGCTGGTGCTGACCGCGTGCAGCGGCGGCCCCTCGCGGGAGACGCTAGAAGTCAGCATCATCTATGCGCCGGAATTTTTAGAGATTAACCCCGGTCAAAAAGACCTCATGCCGCGCATCATCGCGGAATTTAACGCCGCTTATGCTGAAGGCAAAAATCCAGTCACTGGGCAAGCATTGACCGAAGGCGAGAAGGCGATTGTGATTGTCGGGCGCGATGGCTCGTCTGGCACGGTCACGCAGGGGATTATCAACGCCTCGCTGGGCTTCAATAATCAAAATGTGGAGCGCCCGGTCTTGTTCATCCCGTCGGTCAGTCATTGGTTGGCGCTGGCGAATCTGCAAAGCGGACGCCAATTGTTTGACCTCGCCAATACTCGCGCCAGCGCCTATGCGCCCGTTGTCATGGCGATTTGGGAAAGTCGGCTGAACGCCATCAAGACCACGCTCAACGTTGAAGAAGTCGGCTGGGAGGAGTTGATTCAGGTCTTGAATTCGCCGAACGGCTGGCGTGATTTTGGCTTGACCAATGCTCGCCCGACGGTGTATTACGGTCACACCGACCCGTTCATCAGTTCGACGGCGCTCTCAACCTTGATTTCAGAGTTTTACGCCTCGGCGCAGGCCAATGGCATCGACATCAGCCAACCGCTGACGCTCGAGACCGTGCGGAATGTTGACGTACAAAACGGTGTGCG
>DAOTTP010000305.1:0-25315 GCA_034437835.1 Anaerolineae bacterium
AAGCGATGTCGGAAACCTCACCTTCCCATTTAGAGACGCGGCTGGTCGCAATCCCCCATGTCCCACCAATCGCCTGCCAATCCAATTCACCCGCTTCACGCGCTTCATGAATAAATCCCAACCAATACATATAAGGTCGTAGCTCACGGATATAGCTCATACGATTGGGATAGGGGGGGGATGTAATGACCAAATCATAGGTGTTTTCAGACATCTCAATTTGGCGTGAGTCACGCAAATAAAGTTTTATCGGTCCGGTCAACGGTGCTGTAACGCTATGAAGTATCTTCCGACAAGCCTCTTCATAATCTTGCAAAAAAGTATCGGCTGTATCGAACAATTGCGGGACAATTTCGTGTTTAAATGACATTGATTGATGATTGAACGCCGCATTTGATAATTCGATAACACGTTGACAAAATCCGATCTTCAGCAAATCTCGCGCAACATCTGATGTATTTACGCTGTTAATGGCTGCATATAGACGGGCAAGAAATATTTTTTGGTATGGCTGCCACCAACGGTCAATATTTTGAATATCAGGTGTCCAAAAAATTTCTTCGGTGGTTTGTTGATGATAAGCTTCAATCACGGCAATAATGGCATCTGCAAAGTCAATGATTTCAGCCTGTGTATATGATTTTGTTTTAACAGTGCCAAACCAGATTAAGAACGGGTTGATGTCTAATAAATCACAATGTTGTCCTCGTTCAGCGGCGACAAGACCAGTTGTGCCTGTCCCAGAGAAGGGGTCAACTATGGATGTCGCATCGGCGTGGTTGTTTAAGATTTCCGTGACCAGTTTGACGGAATAAGCGGGAGTCAAGCGTAGCCATCCATGACGATTCTGAGTTTGGTTGTGCTTAAATGTAAAATCTGGCCTAGAACTCAGAGGATTCGTCAGCATTGGGTAATCCAGAGGAGATATTGGGCTTATGGTCGGGTGAGAGTAATGCGGCGAGAACTGAAATCACAGTTTGCTTGAGAGTCGGGTTATTCCGGCTGAAAAAGCCAGCTAAATCATAACCCAAAACCTGTTTAACAAAGCTAAACGTGGAAGTATATGGATTTTCATCTAGGATACCACGTAATAGTAGCCAACCCGCTTTCATATACCGGTCTGCGACATCCGAATCTATTTGGTCTGACAAGATGACAACCACCGGCAGATAGCCTTGTGTATAAGCGATGGCTGCATTTCCAATATCAGCATTTTGTCGTTTAGAATCCTTGCTTTTGTACCCTTGTCGAACTTCAAAAACAACGCCTTGTAGTGCAGATGCAACTGTTGAATTAACTCCGACAAGCTTTGCAGCATTTTGCAACCATGTCGAAACACGAATCTTGACCGCATCAGAATGGATGTCCGAAATCCCAATCCGTCCATCCAAATACAAAATGCGCGGTTTTGCATTTCCATACGTCACGCTGTATGACCATTTAGATTGTTCTGCGTTTAAGCCCAATTGATCCATCAGAATCTGACGAAACAGATGTTCACAGCCAATCCCAATTTGACGGTAAAGGGATGTAATCCCGCCAGCAGCTTTATGTGCAGCATAAATTAAAGGATGGTCGAGTCCAAACCATGCGTAGAAAATATCATCGCCATATAGACGTTCAAATTCTTGAAGTGTAACGGATTTGCCTTGACCAAATTGCGGTAAGTAATTTAGGCAGACTTCAATCCGCCGCAAAATCAGCGCTAAATACTTCTATCTAAAAACTCATCCATATCAAACACTTTCAAATTGCCGCAATAGCCCCACAATTGAGAAAGTATAGCATAAACCGACGCCAAGCCGTTGCCGTCCCGCCCGTTACCGCGTGAGGGGAATATGGTAGACTGTGGGGCATGAACACACGATTGATGCCCCCACTCATGCCTCTGCTCACCTTGCTCGCTTTGCTGCTGTGCGGCTGCAATTTATCACAGCCCGCCCCCGCCGTCCGACCCACCGCCACGACCTTCAGCGCGGCAGTCATCCCAACCCTCGCATCTCGACTGTCAACCCTGCCGCCAGCGGGGTCGAACGCCACCGCCACGCCTGAACCTACCGCCACCCAGAGTCAGCCCACCGCCGCCGCCGCCGACCTGTGTGCATTGCCCGCCGATGCGCCCATCGCGCAGCACCGAGTCGATGCTGAGGTCGATATTGCCGCTCACACCGTGACGGTGACTCAGGCCACGCGCTACCTCAACCGTACCGGCG
The DNA here is from genome assembly GCA_034437835.1 of Anaerolineae bacterium. GTDB lineage: Bacteria > Chloroflexota > Anaerolineae > Aggregatilineales > Phototrophicaceae > Flexicrinis. The sequence continues at coordinate 2,214 of DAOTTP010000305.1, forward strand.
CACCACTGAATGACCTCGTGTTTAATGTCGAGCCGAATTATTGGCTACAGGCGTTCGCGCTCACCAGTGTGACAGGCGACGGCGTAGGCGAGTCTAGCATCACTGGGCGGCGGCTGACCGTGCCGCTGACCACGCCGCTAGAAGCCGATTGCGCCACCACCGTGACGCTGGCCTTCATATTGACCGTGCCGCCGGTCTCGGAAGGGGTCGAGGCGTTTAAGGGCTATTTCGGCTATACAGACCGCCAATTCAACCTCGGTCATTGGCTGCCGACGGTAGCAGTCCGCGCCAATGGCGGTTGGATCACCCGTGAGGCGTTTTTCGCAGGGGAGCAGAACGTCCTCGATGTGGCCGATTGGGAAGTCGGGCTGCGCGTCAACGATGAGACGTGGTTGGCCGCCGCGCCGGGGGATGTGACCGAATACGGCAATGGGCGCTATCTAGGGAAACTGCCCCGCGCCCGCGATTACTCTATTAGCTTGTCACCAGATTTCGTCAAATCGACGGACATCACGCTAGACGGCGTGACGGTAGATGTCTATACGCTGGGCAATACGGAAGTCCAAACCGCCGGAGGAGTGGTCGATGGCGCGACTCACGCCTTGACAATGGCCGCCCGTTCACTGGAATTGTTCGCCCAACTGTACGGCCCATACCCGTATCAGCGCATGATTATCGTGCAAGGGGACTTCCCCGACGGGATGGAATTTAGCGCGTTTTCGTTCGTCAGCACGACATGGTTTGAGCGCTATACCGGCCAGCCGGACGGGTTCTTGACCCTGATTACCGTGCATGAGGTCGCGCATCAGTGGTGGTATACACAGGTCGGTAGCGATTCCGCGCTGACCCCGTGGCTGGATGAGGCGCTATCGACCTACAGCGAATACGCCTTCATCGAACAATTTTACCCGACCCTCTCCGATTGGTGGTGGGATTTCCGCATCGACGCTTATTCGCCGGAAGGCTTCGTAGACAGCACGGTATATGAGTTCTCGACCATCCGCGCCTATATCAACGCGGTGTATTTGAACGGTGTGCGGATGCTGCATCAGATGCGGCAAGACCTCGGTAGCGAGGCGTTTTTCGGCATCCTGAAACGGTATGTCGCGGCCAACGCCGGGCGGGTGGTCAGTCCGGCGGCGTTCTGGGGGCAATTCTCACCAGAAGAATTGGCCGCTACCGCCGCGACACGCGCCCGCTTTTTACGGCGGGCGGATGTCGGGGGATAGATAGGTCGGGAAAAGTAGGTGGGCGCAGCACGCTGTCGCCCCCTACTTCACGAAACGCCCCCGACAGGCGTGCGATATTGAGGCTACGGATGATTGGGCGACCTATTAGGTCGCCCTTTTTGTTGGGTTACGGCGTGGCCGTCGGGGGGAGCGCTAACAGGGATTGGATGTCTGTGCCAACCACGACCAAAATATCCTGCGAGACCAACCCGTCGCCGCCGACCTCGATTCGATCTTCTGGCAACCCCATTAACGCCGCCAGATAGCGCGCCGTCCACCGTCTGCCGGTGTAATCGCGGATGCGCGTCACGCCCTCATCTGGCGTCGGCATATTGCCCACGCTGGCGACTTGCACCTGCTGACTAGTCAACCAATCTCGCGTCTGCGAGGCCAACCCGCCGATGCTGGTGCTGTTATAGACGGCTATCGTCGCGGCCTCGGCTTCAGCCAATGTGCGGAGTTCGGCCAGCGTCTTGGCCGGTTGCGGGTTGAAAATCTCTTGAATCAGGCCGCGCACCGCCCCGATATTCGGCACAAGCACATCCGCGCCGGTGGGGTCTTTGGCGAAGTTGACATAACGGCTGTCGATCACGCCGCTGGTGATGTTTTCACTAGAGATGTCGCCCGCCACACGCGCCAAGCCGATGAGTTCATCTAGCGTCAGGTCGGTTTTAACGCTGGTCGCCAGCGCACTATACACGGTTGGGATTTGGACGAAGAAGTTGGCGATGCCGCCCAAGCTGAGGAACTCGGCCTGCGCCGCCTTGAGGACTTCTTGCTGACGGCGGGCGCGGTCAAAGTCGCCGCCTTGCGTGGCGCGGGTACGGGCATATTGCAGCAAACGCTCGGAGTTCAGGCGCTGGCATCCGGCGTCAAAATGGACGTTGAGCGTGCCGAACCCGACATCTGGATATTTTGGATCGTCAATCGCCTCTGTCGGGCAGACTTGAATCCCGTTCGGCGCGAGGGTATCGACCAACGTCTCGAACACGTCAAAGTTGATGCGGATGTAGTTATCAACGCGGATTCCGAAGGTCTGGCGGATGGTTTCTGCGGCTAGGGCGGGGCCGCCGCCGCCGGGGTAGTCGTTCAGGTCGCCCAGATAATTGGCCGTATTGATGCGCTGATTCTCGGCGAATCCGGGGATGACCACATACATATCACGCGGGATGGACAAAATCCCGACGCGCTTCCGCACTGGGTCGATATTGACCAGCATCATCGTGTCTGACCGATAGGCTTGTTCGGTGGTATAGCCGGTGCGCTCATCAATCCCCATTAAGAGGATGGTACGGCGGCTGGGGTCGGTCAATTCTGGGATGTCAGCCATCGGGTCAATCGTGGCCGTCGGCGCGGGCGTGACGGTGATGCCCGGCTCTGGAGTCGATGTCGGCGGGGTGGTGCTGGTCGGGGCAGGCGTGACTGTCGGGGTGACGGTGGGCTGCTGCTGGCGGAACAGGTCGAACGAAATCATGGCGGTATCGACGCCCGCCTCGCCTGCGTCCAGCGCGACTTGCTGGGCGATGCCGTAACCGACGAACGCGCAGATGACGGTGGCGACCACGAACGCGCCAACTGCGAGGATGAACAACCAACCGGGAATGGTACGCATAGGGTATGCTTTGCCCCTCTGGGACTGTCATAATGGCCGCATTGTAGCACAGCGCCCCGCGCCGCCGTCAGCGTCCGGCGAGTAGGCGTAGGGCAATCAGCCAGACTAGCGCGAGGGTAATCCCTTCCCTATACCTCGCCATAGGGGTATTGCGTGGCTTCTTCAATCAGGCCGCGTTCGCCCGCCGTCAAACCAAAAGCGTCATACACGACCTCGTTTAGGCGGACACCCCGTTGGGTGTCCCTACGAATGACGATTATGGTAGGGACGCGCAACTGTGTGAAGGAAGCATAACATCATGATTGAAATTCGTCCCTACGAATGACGATTATGGTAGGGACGCGCAACGGCGCGTCCATCACCCTGTACCATTTTCTTCTCTCATCTAAATTTTGATGCGTTTGCCCTGACGCCATCCATCCATGAGGTTGTCAATCTACCGAGGTGGAAGGTAATATGAACGTCTATGGATAAAAATTTCACTGAGATAAACTGATGACCCCTGAAGACTTTGTAGAGCGCTGGGCGCGTGCCAATCTACGCGAACAACAAGCCGCCCAGAGCCACTTTAATGAATTATGCCACCTCTTAGGCGTGCAAACCCCAACACAGGCCGACCCAGAGGGCAAGTTCTTCACATTCGAGGAGCATGTCACCAAAGACAGCGGCGGCGCGGGGCGGGCGGATGTCTGGTACAAGGGGCGCTTCGCGTGGGAATATAAAGGCAAGCAAAAAGACCTCGACGCCGCCTACTCACAACTCCAGAGCTATTCGGCTAGCCTGAATAATCCCCCGTTGCTGGTCGTATGTGACTTGATGGAATACCGCATCCATCCACAATGGCCGAATATTGATCGTACCCCGTGGATTGTCCTGAATGAAGGTCTCAAAACCGAATACGGGCGCGATTTGCTACGGCGCGTCCTGACCGATCCCGATTCGTTTTATCGTGAACGGCTCGGAGAAATCAATCGGCGTGAGGCCATCACCGAGAAATTAGCCGGACAATTCAGCGATTTGGCCGTGATTTTAGCATCCATCAAAGACGAGGACGCAGCCAGCTATCAGCCGATGCAAGTGGCGCGTTTTTTGACAAAGCTGGTGTTTGCCATGTTCGCGGAGGACATTGACCTGTTGCCCGTGATGCGCGGTCAGAAAATCCTCGAATATATTTTTGAACAGGCCAAAGTTGACCCCGATTCGTTCCCCGAAATCATTCATATGTTGTTTGAGACGATGGCGGGCAATCGGCGTGACTTTTATATGCAGCGCATCCCGTATTTCAACGGAGGGCTGTTTGAACCGCGCCCGGACGACATCATCCTTGACCTCAAGACGACCTATGATGTGCGTCATATCTTGTTTTCGGTCAATCTACGCGACTGGCAAGATGTTGAACCCAGCATTTTTGGAACGTTGTTCGAGCGTGCGCTAGACCCGACCAAGCGGGCGCAATTGGGCGCACACTACACCACTGAATCGGACATCCGCTTGGTGATTGAGCCAGTGCTAATGAGTCCGCTTCGTCGCCGTTGGGCGGAAGTTTTGTCCCAAACGGCCAACCTTTGGGCGGGATTCGCAAGTGACTTACCCCGCCAACAAGCCGAGGCTAAGACCCAATTGGCCGCGCTGTATGAGGTAATGTTGGGTGAATTGGCCGCCACGACGGTATTAGACCCCGCTTGCGGTTCTGGCAACTTCCTATATGTCAGCCTGTTGGCGCTCAAGGATTTAGAGTACGACGTTCACGCCCATTTCAAGCCCCTCAAGCAGCCGGTACGTGATGTTGTCACGCCGCGCCAATTGTTCGGGATTGAACTCAACACGTTTGCGTCAGAATTGGCACATGTGGTGGTGTGGATTGGCTACTTACAATGGCGCTACCGGCATGAGGGCAGAAGTTTGAAGGCGAATCTGATGGCGAACGTCGGTACGCCTGTCATTGATGACCGCTTAGACCACGGTCAGCAACCACGTATCCTGAATGCCGACGCGATTTTACGCCACACGGATGACGGCAAAGCCTACGAACCAGAATGGCCGCCCACCGCTGTGATTGTCGGCAACCCACCGTTTTTGGGCGGGAAAATGTTACGCGGGGAATTAGGCGACCACTATTTAGACTCACTATTCATGGTCTATCAAGGGCGTATCCCTCACGAGGCCGACCTCGTGACTTATTGGTTTGAAAAAACCCGCGCAAACATTGAAGCGGGCAACACCAAACGCGCCGGGCTGATTTCGACCAATTCGATACGCGGCGGGGCAAACCGGGTTGTGCTTGACCGCATTAAACAGAGCGGCGATATTTTTATGGCATGGAGCGATAACCCGTGGGTGTTGGCGGGCGCGGCGGTGAGAATTTCGATTACAGGATTTACGGCAAAAGTCGATGAACAGCGGATGCTCAACGGCCAGCCGGTAGAAATCATCAATTCCAACCTCGAAAGCAATTTCAACTCGGCGGCAGCGGTAAGCTTGATCGAAAATGCGAATTTGGGATTCATGGGTATTACGCCCACGGGTAGATTCGCGCTTACAAATGACCAAGCTGCCGAATTTATCAAAGCCGATGTGAGAAATGCTGATGTATTATGGGTATTCTTGAATGGTCAAGATATTACCCAACGCACAAATAGCACTTGGATTGTGAATTTCACGGGGCTTACACTGGCACAAGCTGAGACCTATAAGTTACCCATGCAGCACGTCATCGAAAACGTAAAGCTCCCGTTTAGGGACAAACATAAAACCCAGAAACTCCGTGAGAATTGGTGGTTGTTTGAAGCGCCGCGCCCCACGATGCTGGCTGCATTAGCGCCGTTAAGTCGCTATATCGTCACCCCCACCGTTGCGAAATATCGGCTGTTTGTATGGTTGGAAAAAAGCGTGCTTCCAGACCATCAACTCATCGCCATTGCCCGCGATGATGATTATTTCTTTGGCGTGTTGCATAGCACCATCCATGAGATTTGGGCGTTGCGACTCGGTACATGGTTGGGGAAGGGAAATGACCCACGGTATACACCCACCACAACATTTGAGACCTTCCCGTTTCCTATGTCGCCCAATCAAGCGGCCATCTCAGACGCCGCCGCTGTGTTGCACGCCGAGCGCGATGCGTGGCTCAATACCCATGACCTGAACGGGAATGGTGACGGCGTGATGGGTAAAAACGGGCGCACGCTCACCAATTTGTATAACGCGCTGGCGGCGCATCGCACCTCACTCAACGGTCAGCCGGTTAAGGTCTCTGCGTTGCAGCCGGAAGCGCGGAATTTCGCCCCACGCCTAGCCCAATTACATGACGCGCTCGACAAAGCCGTTTTAGAAATGTACGGATGGGCAGATTTGATAGGCCGGTTACGGACGCCGGATGGTGACGAGGAATTGCTTAAGCGGCTATTGGCGGAAAACCTGCGACGGGCGGGTAAATAACATCTTTGGTTGTACACGCCAAATGGGGGTATTCACCGCCCCGCCAGCCAGCGCACGATGGGCGTGCCGTCGTCGTGGATGCGGGCGCGTAAGGCGGCCTGAGCCTCATCCGCGCCGCCGAATCGCAATACCCCGTAGACGTGTTCATATCCGGTCATTTGCGCGTCGCGGTGCGCGTCCGGCGTGCCGTATAGCTCAAAATCGGTGAGGAGTAACGTCGCCTGATTGTGTAGCACCGACAGCAAAACCGGCGTCTGCGGGCGGGCGGAGAGCGCCGCAATCGTCGCATGGAACGTCAACAGCGCCGCCCGACGCTCAGGCCATGCTCCAGCGTCATGAGCGCGGCGTGCGGCCTCTAATGGTAGGGCGAGTGAGTCTAACAGGATGCGGCGCGATTGCTCTTTGGCTGCCCAGATGAGCGCCAGCGATTCGATTTCCGCCATCAGCGCGAACACCTCATGGGCGGCGTCGGGGGTGAATTTCCGCACGCGCACCCCGCGCCGCGCCTCATAAAGCACCCAGCCCTCGCGCTCCAACTGATGCAGGGCATCGCGCACCGCCGCTTGGCTGACCTGATACCGCTGCGTGAGCGCCAATTCTACCAAGCGCTCGCCCACGCCAATCGCCCCCGCCCGTAATGCGTCGCGCAACGCATCGGCTACGGTCTGACCCAACGTGGCGGGCTTGGTCATGGAATCCAGTCCGCGCTCAAGCCAGAGATGATTCCCAGCGCACGCGGCAGCCCGCCGCTGGTCGATAATACGAGGATTTGACCGCTGGGGCTGTCGCTTGCGCCCTCACTGAACAACAGGGATGACCCATCTGGGCTGAGGGTCAGGTTGCTGACCCATGCCGAGGTCGCGTAAATCGGGGATGCCTCGGAAACGCCGTCCGTCGGCAACCGCCAGATTTCCGCACCGTCTGCGTTGGTGCGGACAGCATAGACCCAGCGGGCGTCGGCGCTAAAGACCGGCCAATTGTCCATGAGTTTATTTTGGCTCAACGCCGTAATCTGCCGCGTGGTGCTATCCATCAACATGATTTCCCACGTCCGAGCGTCTAAGGGCATCCCGCGCACGAACGCCAGTTTTTGCCCGTCGTCAGACAGCACCGGCTTGAAGGCGCGCATCCCCAACTCCTCGTACAGCACGGCAACCGTCCCCGTCCCATCGGTAGAGACTTGCATCAGCGCTAATGCGCCGTCGCCATATAAATCGGAGGCGAAAATGAGATGTTGGCCGTCTGGCGACCATGCGGGCGTGAACTCGTCTACGGCGGTCTCTAGCACGCGCCGCGCTTCGCCCCCATCAATGTCCATGATATACAGGTCATAATCACCGTCGAGGTCGCTGACGAACGCGATAAGCTGCCCATCTGGGCTGACGGCGGGGGCAGTGTTCACCGTGTCGCCGCTGGTCAGTTGAATCGGAGTCCCTGCGATAATCGGGCGTGAGAACAGGTGTTGGGTCATGCGTGTGCTGCTGGCAATCATGCCAGAGTAAATTAATTGACCGCTGTACGCTCCATCTTCGTCCAATGGGGCGGGCGTTGCACCGTCACTCCGCAAGGCTTCCAGCGTGGAGAGGTTGGCGATGTTGCGCTCATCACTGGCGATTTCGGTTTGCAGCGCACCGGGGGCAGGCGTGGCGGTCAAATCCGGCGTCACGACAGACTCTTCGGTGGGCGTCGCGGTGGCGGCTGCGCGGTTGAAGAACTGCCCGCTCATCAAGACCAGCACCGCGCCAATCAGCGTCAATAAGATGCAGCCGATGAGCGCCCCGACGGTCATCCCCATCCAGACCGCGCCGTTCGATTCGCGTTTGCGCTTGGGGAGATTGCCAACCCGCACCGCCCGCATAGATGAGACCGGCGTCGGCGGTGTCGGCGTATGAATTGGGTGGTACGGGGCGGGCTGTGGCGGCGTGACGACCACTGGCTGAGTCTCGGCAAGGGGCGGGCGACGGTTGGGCTGGGTGTCGTGCGGGTTGAACCCGGACGGGTTTTCTATCGCAATCCGTAGCGCCTCGGTCAATTCGGCGGCGGTCTGAAACCGATTCTCAGGACGCTTGCGGAGCGATTTTAGGATGACTTGTTCGAGGCTAAAACTGATGGCGGGGTTGAATTGGCGCGGGCTGGGCGGCTCTGCGGTGACTTGCATGACCGCGATGCTATAGGGCGCGTCGGCGTGGAACGGACGCCGCCCCACCACCAACTCGAACAGCATCACGCCCAGCGAGTAGACATCGCTACGCCCGTCAAGCGTCTGACCTTGCGCCTGTTCTGGCGACATATAGGCCGGAGTCCCGACTACGCCGTGTTGGGTGAGCGTGACTTGCGTCGTGGTATTTTCACCGAACACCCGCGCAATCCCAAAGTCGGTGATATACGCGCCGCCCGCGTCGTCCAACAAGATATTGGACGGCTTGAGGTCACGGTGTAGCACGCCTTTGGCATGGGCGTAGTCCAGCGCGGGCGCGATTTGCTGATACAGCATCAGGGCGCGTTCAGGCGATATCGCCCCATCATGTACCTGCGCGTCCAGCGACCCGCCCGACATATAGCGCATGGCGATGAACGGCTGGCCTTCATGTTCGCCGTGGTCATATACCGGCACGATGGAGCGATGTTCAAGCTGCGCGACAATCGACACCTCGCGCTCGAAGCGCTTATAGTAGGCGTCGTCTTTCATCTGGTCACGCGGCAAGATTTTGAGCGCCACGGTGCGATTCATCGAGGTTTGGCGGGCGAGATAAACCGTCGCCATGCCGCCGCGCCCGATGGGTGCTTCTACGACGTAACCGCCGATGGTTTTACCGAGAAAGTCGTCTGTCATTCGGAGTACAGTTCCGAGTTATGGTCAGTGGGTTAAGGTGAAACTCAGAAGATTATAGTTCACAATCCCATAAACCACACAGTATGCACCCGCAAGTTCATCCGCAAATGATTTCAGGTGCGGCGGACGCCCCATGGAGCGTCCGTACAGGAAGAAATTTATGAGCGGGTTTACAAACGGAAAATCGGTTTTCGGCGCTATAATAAGAGGAAAATAACCGGAAGGCAGTGAGCGATGTTGGCCGACCCCACCCAACTCTATATCGGCGTGACGATTGAGGATTACTTGAATCGCCCTGACACCAATCAGCCAATGGAATTTGATGACGATAAGGTGATGATTCTCAACATGCCCACTCCATTTCACCAAGAACTCAGTTATCGACTCGTTTTATTGCTGTCACAACTCATCCCCAATGGCCGAATTTATTTCGCACCCGTAGATGTCAAGCTCGGTGGGCGCGTATATCAGCCGGACTTACTATGGGTAAAAGGCGGTGGTTTGTGCAGTGTCACGCCTAAATATCTGGACGGTGCGCCCGCGCTGGTGATTGAGATATTGTCGCCCAGCACCAAAGTGCGTGACCGGCGCGAGAAGCGCAAGGTCTATGGCGATCACGGGGTTGAGGAATATTGGCTGGTAGACCCTGATGGCGGGGTGGTCGAGGTGTTCACTCTATCGGACGGGCATTTGGCCGAGGCGGGGGTCTACAGTTATGAGGAGTCGCTGGTGTCGGCGGTGTTAGGCGGTCAGACGGTTGACCTCAAGCGCATATTCTTGCCGGACGGTCAGACGCCCCCGGCTGCGCCCTGATTTTTTAGCGCCCACTGTATAGATTTAGGTGTGGCGGACTCCCAACGGGACATTCGTACCGCAAGAAATTCATACGCCTTTTCAAAAACATCCTATCATCAAGATAAGATAAGTTCTCATGGAGAATCCCATCATGCGTCGTTTTCGTGTGGCATTTTTATGCCTCATCTTAGTTACTTTCGCCTTAACAGCATCCGCCCAACTGCCTTTCCCACGCGGGGGCAGCATCTCACCTGTGGATGACAGCAACGCCTTTGTGCATAGCACATCCAATGACAACATTGCCCTCAACTACAGCAATCTCAATTCGGAATATTCGGCCAACAAGAGTCCGATGACCGATAAAAACCCCAACGCGATGGTTTTTATGACGCGCAACGTCACCCAAAGCACCGCCTATCATGCCGAGCCGTATGGCGTGTATTACGGACAAAATAAGTGGCGTGTCTTTAATCAGACCAACACCAATCCTATGATTGCTGGTATCGGGTTCAATGTTCAAGTGATGGGAGCCGGAAATACCGTCTTCACCCATACCGTTACGGCGTCCAATACCAGCAGTCATATCACAGCACTTGACCATCCCCTGCTCAATAACACCCCAATCGCCCTCATCATTGTTACCCCCAACTGGAATGGGGTTTATAACAACAATGAAATCGGTGTGTATTATTCGGGCAACAAGTGGAGGATATTCAACCAGAATATCTCTAACCCCATGCCCATCGGTGCGACCTTCAACGTCCAAGTGTTGAAGGATAGCAGCACAGGCTTCACCCATACGGCGACAGGGGGGAATATCGTCAGCACCTCCAAGACCGAAATCGACAACATCTGGCTGAATAACAACGTCAGCGCGCAATTCCTCGTCACCCAAAACTGGTCACTCGGAAGTACCTATAACAACGAAGCGATTGGCGTAGAGTATGACAACGCCAGCAACAAGTGGCGCATCATCAACATTGACGGCTCTGCGATGCCAGTCGGCGCCGGTTTCAATATCCTTGTGACCCATAACGGTGATATGTTTGGCGACGGCGTGCTGTTCAACGGCGGGTTTGAAGTCTCAGGCGCGACGAAAAATATCCCCGTAAAATGGAATATCGCCAGCGCAGGCGCAGGCAGCAAGCGCGTGTGCAATAAATATGCGCCCAAGTCCCCTGTGGACAAGGAATTTACCCTACACGGGGAATGTGCCTATTTGCTGAAAGGTGTCGCGGGGGAAGGGCGTAAACTCATCCAGACTGTGACGATTCCTTTGCTGATCAGTCCCTATAACGGCATAGATTTTCTCGGTTTGGTTAAAGGTGTTAACGTGACCGGCGCAAAAATCAAAGGCTTGGTCAAACTCCAAGACGGCTCAACGGTCAGCTACAGCATACCGGCCAGCGCCTTAAATGGGACGTATGACTGGAAATCAGTCGCGGATGACGCCTCATTCCTAGCCTCGAACCCGCCGGTTAAACTGACGCTGACCATATCTATCGGCAGTGGGACGCTGTATCTCGATGATTTAAGTAGTGCGCGGTATATCACGCTGCGTTAATCGCCCACGCGCTTGTCGGACGGCAAGAATGCCGTCCCTACAAAATACATGCGCCGAAAATCTACACGATTTGTAGGGACGCCCTTCTGGGCGTCCGCCTATAATCCCGTATTAGGAATCAAAAAGGGGCGGTTAATCCCGCCCCTTTCAGCGGACACAGCACTGCCGTGTCCCTACAAATCCTGTGAAGGATGAGCCAAAATTACGCTTTGACCAATTTCTTCTTGGCCTTGTCGCTCTTTTGGCGCGTATCGTTATCGAGGATACGCTTACGCAAGCGCATCGACTTCGGCGTGATTTCCAGCAATTCGTCCTCGGCCATGAATTCGATGTAGTCATCGAGGCTCATGTCACGGGGCGGGACGAGGCCGTCAGTGGTCTCGGTGGGTTTGGCGCGGAAGTTGTCGAGGTGTTTGGCGCGGGCGATATTGATGGTTAGGTCTTCGTTGCGGATGTGTTCGCCGATGACCATGCCTTCATAAATATCTGCGCCGGGGGGGATGAAGAACGTCCCACGTTGTTGCAAACCGACGATGGAGTAGGCGGTGGCAGTACCGGGCTGGTCAGCAATCAGCGACCCAAACTGGCGGCGCGGAGTCTCGACCTGAAGCAACGGCTCATAGCCAGCGAACACGGTATGGACTTGACCCATGCCGCTGGTAGAACGCATGAAATGACTCTGGAAACCGATGAGGAAGCGAGTCGGGACACGATATTCCATGAAGGTCGTGCCGTTCTCACTGCTCATGTTGCCCAGTTCACCGCGACGGGTTCCCATCAACTCGAACACCACACCGGCAGCCACATCAGCGACTTCGATATGGACATCCTCAACGGGTTCAAGCGTCTCGCCCGTATCGGGGTCTTCGTGCATGATGACTTCCGGCTTGCTGACCTCGAACTCATACCCCTCGCGGCGCATGGTTTCAATCAAGATGCCGAGGTGAAGCTCGCCACGCCCGCTGACCACGAATTTCTCCGAGGTTTCGCCGTCGCTCACGCGCAACGCGACGTTGGAGCGCTTCTCGGTATCAAGGCGCTCACGCAGTTTGCGCGACGTGCCTTGACCGGTCTTGCCCTCTTTGCCGGTGAATGGCGAGGTATTGACGCCGAAGGTCATACGCACAGTCGGCTCTTCAACCATGATGGCGGGCAAGGCTTCGCTAATCGACGGGTCGCCTAGCGTATCGCTGATGCCGATGACCGGCAGACCAGCCACCGCCACGATGTCGCCTGCGAACACTTCTTCAACTTCGACTTTGGCGAGGTTGTGGAAGGTGAACAGGAATTCCGCCTTACCGGTGGTCTTTACGCCATCGGGGGTGATGCGAGCGATAGCTTGCCCTTTGGTCAGCTTGCCGGAGCGCAAGCGCCCAATGGCGATTTGACCCTTATAGTTGTCATAGTCAAGGGTTGTAACCAGCATACGCGCCGGTTGGTCTTCGTCGATGACTGGGGCTGGGACATAGTTGATGATCGTCTCGAACAACGGCGACAAGTCATCCGCGAGGGTCTTGGCGCTATAACCGGCACGCCCGTCAAGGCCGATGGCATAGACCACTGGGAACTCGGCTTGTTCGTCCGTCGCGCCCAATTCGATGAACAGGTCGAACGTCTCGTTGAGGGCTTCTTCGAGGCGCGAGTGCGGGCGGTCAACCTTGTTGATGACCACAATTACGCGCAGACCGAGGCCGAGCGCCTTCCGCAGCACGAAACGGGTCTGCGGCATCGGGCCTTCTACGGCGTCGATGAGCAACAGGGCGGCATCGACCATGTTCAAAACGCGCTCGACTTCACCACCGAAGTCGGCGTGTCCCGGCGTGTCTACAATGTTGATTTTGGTATCGTGCCATGTCACCGCCGTGTTTTTGGCGAGGATGGTAATACCGCGTTCGCGCTCAAGCGCGTTGCTGTCTAGGATGCGTTCACCCGCAGAGGAGGCAGAAGAGGCGTCACGAAACACCTTCGACTGTTTTAACATGCCGTCAACCAGTGTGGTTTTGCCGTGGTCAACGTGTGCGATAATAGCGATGTTACGAATGTCGTTACGAACTTGCGTCACCAGTTATGTACCTCATGTCTCTGAATGCTGGTGTGTCTGATTCCATGAATTTTATCAGACTCCCGCGTAAGAGTGATAGGGTGGCGCTGTTAAGGGCAGGTGATGAGTTTGGAGTAGGTAGCGTGATGAGGCGTCCGTACAGGAAGTAACATCGGTTTCGTAGGGACAAAGGCTGCCTTGTCCGCACCATCACAGTGTTTTCTCATCACATTTAGAAAACATATCCCCAGAGATTGGCTTGACCCACGCATCACGCATCACTCCAAACGCATCACTGCCCTTATGGCAGTTGGTCTTGGCTTTCGAGATAGGTGATGAGGTCGGCCAAATCTTGATAGCTGAGTTGTTCGTGGTAGAAATCCGGCATGGTGTATTCGGGGTAAGTCGCCACGAAATAATCCCACGGCAGCAAAATCGACTCGACAGCGTAGCGCGTGAAATCATACTCCGCGAAGCGCTCCTCTTGGCTGCGTTCCTCATCCCAGCGCGTCCATGTCCCATCGGTCATGGGCGCGACTTCGCCCAGCGTGTGGCAGCCGGAACAGCCCAATGTATCGCCCGCCGCAGAGGGTTCTTGCGCGTCGTACAACAATTGTCCCTTCAGCGGGTCGCCATTGAGGGTTAATAACACCTCTAGCACTTGGTCAATATCGGTGATATTGATGACCAATTCGTTGACATTATCTGGCAGATAGCCACATTCCAGCGCGATAGCCTGATAGCGTGCGCCGACCTCATAAACCCCGCCCAGCGCCGTCGCATCCCCATCGTCAAGGCGTTCGCGGAGGTCAGTCAGCGTCAGATACAAGTCGGCCACCTGCGCGGAGAGCGCGGCGGAGTCATCACAAGCGGCGGGTTCGGGTGTAGCTTCTGGTTCGGCGGGTTGTGCGACTGCGGCACTGACTATCGCCATGCACAACGCGACCAATACAATACGGCGGATGAGGGTCAAAATTCATGCTCCTAGTTGGTAGATGGCTGGCCGATAACGCGGCTCTGGGATGTCTAACGCCTGCTCGTGTGCCACTTCTAACCAGAGCGCTTTCGCAATTAAGACCTCGTGTAGCGCTTCTTCCGGTGTTGCGCCGGAAGCCGAACAGTACTTTAAATCTGGGATGTCAGCAATATATTCGCCGTCTTCATCGCCCCAGAAAATATTGATATGGTAATCACGCACGATTCAATCTCGAAAAGTTTATGTTTCTTGACCATCAATCAAGTATACCCCTATCTGAGGCTAACTTGGTCTGTATCGGACGACTCGCAAACTGCCGGATACGATTCGACTTGTTTACAGGCTGTTTTTCTCTGCGATAATCCGCCGCGCTCGTTCGATGAACGAGTCCAGCGACATCGCGCCGATGTCTTGGCCTATCCACAGACCTACCACGACGATTGCCAACGCAAAAGGGCGACCTGTGATGGCCGCCCTTTTGAGGTTTGATGAGATGTCGCCCTTACGGGACAGGTGTTTCCATCGGTGTTTCCGCAGGCGCTTCCGGTTGTACCGGCGGGACATAAGCGGGGTCGCTGGCTTTCATATATTCCACCAAGTCAGCCAAGTCTTGTGCGCTGAGGATTTCGCCGAAATTCAACGGCATTTGACCGCTGAATGTGCCTTCAACGATATAATCTGCCGGATTGATGATGCTGTCAATGATGTAATGCTCAGGGGTGTAGCCAGCGAATTGCGGCAGAACCAAGCGTTCATTGACGATGCGCTCATACGTCCCAGCATAGATTGGGCCTTGTGAGCCAGCGGTATGGCAACCGCCGCAACCGAGGCGTGCGCCAGAGGCTTGGGTGGCTTCGCGGGCGGTATAGAGGGCTTCGCCACGGGTCGGGTCGCCGACCAACGCAGCGACTTGTATCAGCGCTGCATCGACATCTGCGCCAACCGGGTCGGCGGTGACTTCACCACTTTGACCGGGGATGATGCCGAATTGCTTGACGGCCAGCAGGTCTTCAACTGTCCAAGCGTCGCCCTTATCCCAGTTAATGATATAGGCGGTGATGTCTTCGAGTTGGTCGTCACGCATCGACGCGCCGGCGCGTTGACTCCATGCGGGCATGGCCTTCGGCCAATATGCGCCGCTGGTTGGACGTCCGTGGATGAGCGTGGTGATGATGAAGGATTCTTGCGTGCCGCCCCAGCCCAAAATGCCGGTGCGGGCGGGATTTTCAACATCATAACCCACGTCACTCGCTAAGACTACCGAGTCGGCAAAGGCTTGTTTTTCGGCCTCTAAGACGGCGACGCGCTCAAGACGGATCGGTTCGACCAGTTCAACCTCGATTTCGGCCAGACGGGTTGCGATTTCGACCTTGCGGGCGTCGATTTCGGCCTTGCGCGCATCGGCCAGACCTTCAGTGGTCAGTTCGGCGGCGAAGGCGGTATTTTCATCCTCAAGCGTAGTCTTTTCGGTGTTGAGGTCGGTAATCTGCTTGTTCAGCGAAGCCAACTCTTTGCGGGTCGATTCGATGAAGTCATGGCCGAAGAACTGCGGGTTGTTCAGGCCGGGGGCAACACCGCCGCCGCCGCGCCCGTCAGCGCCATGACAGGTCGAGCAGTTGGCCGCGTATAATTCCGCGCCGCGCTCAATAGCACGCGCATTATATTGGCGTACGAAAGACGCCATACGCGCATTCTCGTTGATGGCGACCCACCCCACCAGCACCATAATGCTGACAAAAGCGATGACGCCGACGAGGACGCGGTTTTCAATTCGCTCAAAGAGCATCCGTCCGGTCTGAAACATGTGGCGAAGTCCTTTAGTGTCTTTATATCATTAAGCACATCGGGCAGGGGCGCGTGTGTGCGGTTCCCTGCCCGATTCTATCGGTCTGACGGGACGACCTAGTTTTGGAAGTAGGCCGAATTTTCGTGGACGAAGATGTGGTCGGTACTCCAGCGGCGGATGGTGTTGCCGTCGGTATCGTAGATTAGGATGGGCAGACCGTCCGCGCCCTTCACCACATGACCGGCTTCCATCTGAACTTCATCCCATGAGATGACGACATCAATCCGCTTCAAACCGTCTTGGTTCTGCGTGACGATGACCGCGCCCCATGCGTTGTAGAGTTCCTCATGGTTCTGTTCCAACAAGTGGTGGAATTCTTTCATCGCAAGGTGCAGTTCCGGCGCGTTGTCAGGCACGGCCACGAACGGCAGACCCAAGAAGTTGGTGGCGAGGTGAACCTTCTCCAACTGCGTAGTCAAACCCTCACGCAGGCCGTTCTCTTCGATTTCGGTATTGAACGTGATGGCCGCACTGTCGGCGGCATCGCTTTCAAATTGGTCGGTGGTATATGCGCCCGCAACCAACCGGTCAAACGGGATGGGCAGCAAAATACCCATCTTGTTATAGGCCGGTTCTTTGGTCAGTTCGTGGATAATCTTGTTGTCTGCCGATGACGCCACACCATATTCTGCCAAACCCATATAGCTGAGGACGGTGGTGGCGGACATCAGCACGAAGCACACGGTCAAGGCCACGCGACGATCCGCGAAACGGCGGCTCTTGGTGCTGTCGATATATGGGACAACCGCCAAGAATGCGAGGTAGACGCCGGGGAAGATGACGCCCCATAGCACCTTATCACCGAGCTTGAGCGCGCCTTGAATCCACAGGAAGTACCACGGGGCAGTCGTGCCGACAGGGGTAATCTGCGAGTCGGCGTGATTTTCCAGCGGGGCGTGATAGAACCAGATGCACAGCACGATCAGGACGAGGGTCGAGACCGCAACCCACATCATTTCGCTGGTCAGCACATCGGGGATGAAGTACACGCGCTTGTCCAGCGGCACGCGCTTGGCGGTGTCTTCACCGATATTTTCACTCTTAGGCGGTAGCGAGTGACCGTGAACAATCACTTTGTAATAGTGGACGCCGGTGAAGATGAACAGCACGGCTGGCACGAGTAGGACGTGCAACAGATAGAAGCGGAGCAGACCGTTCGCGCCCATTTCTGGGCCGCCTCGGATGAGCAGGTTCAGATTCGTGCCGACAATTTCTGGCGGGGTCGCCTCAATCATCGACGCGCCAATCGTCACCGCCCATAGCGAGAGTTGATCCCACGGCAATAGGTAGCCGCTGAAGCTGAGGAACAGGGTGGCGAACAGCAGAATCACGCCCGTAAACCACGTAAATTGTCGCGGCTTTTTATAACTTCCGGTGAAGAACGTTCGCAGCATGTGCAGGGTGACGATCAGAACCATGCCTTCCGCGCCGAGGCGGTGCAGGTCGCGCATCAGTTGACCGAGCGGCACATTCGACAGCATGTCGACCATGTTGCCGTAAGCCACTTGCGGCGATGGCGTGTACCACACCATCAAAATCATGCCGGTAATCGTCTCGAACACCACGAAATAGGTAGACAGCCAGCCCAATCGTAAAGTCGGGTATAGACCCGTCATGTCCTTGTGGAAGAATGACGGGCGCATGTGCAGCCAGAAACCGTCAGCGTGCGGCTGCAAACGCGGGTTGGGGCGGCGGGTTGGGGTTTCGCCCCGCAGCGCTTCGCGGATGTCTTGGATATTCATACCCGCGGTGATGCGCTCGACAATATTATCGACGCCTTCGAAAATCGCCTTTTTTAGACCCTTTTCCTTGATGTCATCAAGGAAGGACGGGAAGGGAAGTACCGACATTAAGCCTCTCCTCGCCTACTCAAAACTACCATTAAACCCTACTTACCAACGCTCAACGCAGGAGCCGCACCGTGCGCGGGGCCGGTGACTTTCTTGCCGGTGTCGATCACGATTCCAGCGATCTGGTCAACGGTGATGTCCGAAAGATCAATCGGCAAACCGTCGGCGCTATTGGTGCGGACGCTGCCATCAGCCAACGTGACGGTCAGCGGGAAACGGTCAAGACCGCGTGGGGCGGGGCCGGCGATATAACGTCCGTCCATTTGAAATTGCGACCCGTGGCACGGGCAGGCAAAACGTGTATTGACCGGCTCCCACTTCGGCAAGCAACCGAGGTGCGTGCAGACGCCATACAACGCCACTAAGCCGGTTATGCCGTTTTCTTCAACCATACTGAGGTGATAGCGGCCTTCCGGTACGCTGACTGGCGCATCGCCGAGGACGGGCAAATCTGTGACGGCTACGGGGAATTTGCCGCCGAATTCACCTTCTTTGAAGCGCGGGAGGGCGAACCAGATAATCCCTGCGCCGACTTCACCGAGCAATAATGCAATCGACGCGCCCCAAATATAATAGAGGAATTCGCGGCGGCTGACGGGGCTAACTTCTACCGCTGGTGCTTGCGCGACTGCGCCTGCGCGGGCTTGTGTGGGGTTTGCGGTTGCCATTCTTTATACCTCTGTCCATGCGGGCGAAGCCGTGGCGACGAGTCACCACTCTACGCCCTGCTGCCTCCGCCTTAAAGAGACTGCTGTGTGTATTTTATCACAAGCGTGAGAGACGTGTCAAAGAACATCTAACGTCGGTGTATTCCAAAGTTGCACGGAACTAAAGTATTCCGTACAACGTGTAAAAATCGGACGCCCTATTTGCCCGCTTTTCCCACATCCCTTAACGATATACACCTCTTTGACACACTTCCCAACCTCGTTACACAGGTTGCTAACGATGTATACTGTTAACCACAATCATGACTCTTCATCGGCAAACGCGCAACGACTTTTAATGATGTCTCAGCAACCTAACATCCTCCCTGCCACTTATATCGACCACCCGCGCAAGCTGGCTACGATGGTCGATTCACTCCGACGTGAACCGCTGTTGGCCTTCGACACCGAATCCAACAGCCTGCACGCCTATACCGAGCGCGTCTGCCTCATCCAAATCAGCAGCCGTAGCGCCGACTATATCGTAGACCCGCTGGCGTTGCCCGACCTCACGCTGTTGGGTGATTTGCTGGCCGACCCACGCATCGAGACGGTTTTTCACGCCTCTGAATACGATCTGATGTGCCTCAAGCGCGATTACCGGTTTGAAGTCACCAACCTGTTTGACACGATGATGGCGGCGCGCATCTGTGGAATCCGCCAAATCGGGCTGCAAAACCTCGTCCAGACCTATCTGAGCATCGAACTAGACAAAACCCATCAGCGCGACAACTGGGGCAAGCGCCCGCTACCCGTCGCCTGTTTGCGTTATGCCCAACTCGATACCCATTATCTGCCCGACTTGCGCGATATGCTGCTGGTCGAATTGGAAGCGCGTAACCATCTGGAAGAAGCCCGCGAGACGTTCGATGACCTCAGCCGCCTGACGCACGCCCATGAAGGGCGCAGTTTCGACACCGAAGGCTACTGGAAAATCGGCATCCCCGCCCGCTTATCGCCGCGCCACATGGCGGTCTTGCGGGAGTTGTATATCATCCGCGAGGAATTGGCCGCCCATGCGGACTTCCCGCCGATGAATGTCGCGCAGAACCGCACATTGGTCGAACTGGCGCAACGCGCACCGGTTAACCGTGATGAACTGCGCGGGATTTATGGCCTGTCGCCCAATGGGATGCGCCGCTGGGGGGATGTCTGGCTGGAGGCGATTAAGCGCGGTCTGACCGCCGATTTGCGGACGCAACCGCAGCCGGAAGTCGTGCCGGTAGACATCGCAGACCGCTATAACGCGCTGCACGCATGGCGCAAAAAACGCGCAGAGGTGCGCGGCGTCGAATCCGATGTCATCATCACCAAGCAAACCTTGTGGTCTCTGGCCTATAAAGCGCCGTCTACTATAGAAGACCTCGACGGCATCGAAGGGTTGGGGGCGTGGCGCACACAGCAGTATGGCGTGGAAATCTTGGGTATCCTCACCCGTCAAGAGCAACCGAATGGAGCCGTCACCAATGAATGACAGCCCGTTTACCGATGAATGGCGCTCATGTCTGCGCGAACACTATAAAGAGACGGCTAAGGCTGACGAGAAGGCGACTCTGAAAACCCTCAGCGGGATTATGACTCGCGTCGGATTCCGCGAATCAGAGTTGCAAGGGTTATATGTGGAAGCGACCATGCGGGCTGAGGAGATGCCGGACGATTTCGTGCCGGACATCGCTGGTCTGCCGACTCCGCCCGCCGCCGTCTTGGAGCAACTTGAAAACCGTCACCCCTTAGAGTGTCAGTGTCCGTCGTGCGTGGAGAAAAACCTGATTCCACATGACGTTGAAGGCCAACCCCTCACGGGGGAAGTCTTGGCTGAGACGCTCGAACGCGCCGCGTGGCACGCCGCCGAAGAAGATGACGATTCGACTGAAAAAACCGACGGCTATCAGCAATTGAGTCTGTTTTAGGCGGTTATTTCGCCTTTTTGATTTTGCGGGTGTGTTCGTAGGCGACGGCGACCAATGCCTGTGTTGTCCCTACGAATATCCGGTTTTTCGTAGGGACACGGCACTGACGTGTCCGTTTTGGCGAAAGTATTACTTATCAATCGCCGGTACTTTGCATACGCCGTAATTCCAAGAACGCGACTTGCTCCCGTCACGCATCAACTCGATAAATTCCCGCACCAGATATTGCTCCATCTGGCGCGGGTGGATACCTCGGTTCCACGGCGTGCAAACCTAAGCTTACCGCTTTTTGTGGGAGGTTTCTCCCATTCCTTATGCTTTTAGAGTCTAAAATGACAGGAGTTTGGCAATGTCTCTGGATATGGTGATTTACACAGATCGTTATGGATTTAGTATTACGAACTATATGATTGGCATATTGATAATGATGTTGATCATTTCATGGATTAGGACACGCAATCTTTCTCACACAACCTGTGCAGCCATTTTTGGTATTTATCTTTTATTTGTTATCCGAAACACACTTTTTCCGCTTCATATCGCTGGGGGTTTTGCGGACGCAATGAGAGCAGGTTCATTTATGTCAGGGTTTAACCTAATCCCATTTAATTTTCCCTACTCTCCCGAAATTAGTAGTATAACTCTAGAATTAGGGCTTAACATTGTTTTACTGGTACCCTTTGGCTTTGGCCTTAGTTTTCTGGTTCCTTTTAGAGCGAAAAATGTGTTTTGGCTAGCGCCTGCTGTTGGAATCAGCATTGAGGCTATCCAGTTGGTGATTTCATTGATCATAGGATATCCCTATCGCGTAATTGATATCAACGACGCAATCATGAACACGTTAGGATTCTTAATAGGTTATGGCATCTTTAGGCTCTTTGCTTGGTTGTATATCGCAATGACTCATCGCCTTAATATCGAGCATGTAGGACTTGGCAAATACATATACGGGATTGCTAATCGCGCAACTGACCAAGAGAGCGCTGACTATAACCGTCTTGATAGCGGGATTGAATTGACCCCTTAAGATTGGACACGCTACCCAATGCAGATCACAGCGCGTTTTATTTCGCCTTTTTGATTTTGCGGGTGCGCTCGTAGGCGACGGCCATCAAATCCATCAATTCGGAGTCGATGTCGGCGGCGGCGCGTACCTCGACCATGTGGGTGACGTTGGGCATCGCGCCCAAACCTTTCGCCTTCTGCACACGCCCCTCGAATGGCATGTCGCCCAAATCTAAGCCGACGCGGATACTATCTTTCGCTGGTGTGGCGCAGCCCAATACCTTTTCGCCGTCCAGCGAGATATAGGTTTTCTTGGGGACGAATCGGACTTTAAGTTGGGCTATCCCAATCGCCACTTGCAGCGACTCGGTCAGCGCCCGCGCCTCTGGTTTTCCGGCGAACAGGGCGTCAACCAATTCATCTGGGTTGAAGGCCGGTTTGCCGCCGTTCTCAAAGATGAACGTCAAAAAGGTCGCCTTCATGTGGTCGAGTTTGTAGCTCGTCTTAATCCACTCGCGAATGTCGGCGTGCTTGGTCAGCCCCGACTCGCGGATGAGATCCATCCATTCGTCAACGCTGCGCCCGGTCTCGGCTTTGGCGGTTTGAAAGAAAATGCGCTCATAATCAGATGTCACCAACGGATCGGCCATGATATCTCCCTTTATGTCGAACAAATGAGTTATTTGAATTTAATTAAAACCCGATTATCCGTTCGAGTCAATAGGGCGACTCATCGGGTCGCCCCTACGACGATTGGTTTTAGATTTCGAACGGGGCGTTGGCGACTTCTGGCCTCTGGCCGTTGAGATAGTCTTCCACTTCGACCTCGTAAAATTTGGCGACTTGGGCGGGGTCGTTGCGGTCAGCGTAAAAGGCGGGTCGCGGGTCGGCCATCAGTTCGAGGTCGTGAGACAGATTGTAGCGGCCATCGTACTTTTTGCCGTTCGGCATGGTGGCATAGCGCATAGTCTTAGCGAGTCGCAATTGCGCGGGCGATACCTTCGCGTCGGTCAGGTCGGCTTGGTAGAGGTCGGCGTTTTCAAAATTTACACGCTGGAGGTCGCATTCAATCAGGTTGGCTTGGTAGAGATTCGCCCCCTTCCAATCGCTGCCCTTGAGTTCATACCCGCGTAGCCGCCCATCAGACAACCAGCCCAAGACGCGCAGTTCTTCAATGGCTTGCAGCGCGAATTGGTTATAGCGGCTGTGCATCTCGCGGACGAGGCGCTCAAAGGTCTGACGGTTTTCGCGGATTTGATCCAACCGGTTCAGCACCACCACCGTGAACACGATGCC
>DAOTTP010000306.1:0-1823 GCA_034437835.1 Anaerolineae bacterium
GGTCTAGCTTGAGCGCGATGGGCTGAACGTCACCACCGTCGCGTTCTTTCAAAATGATGGTGAAGGGGTATTGACGAAAGACCGCCGCCTTCCCTTGCTTGAGCAATTGCCGCGCACGCGCCGAATGACACGGCATGAGCGATTTTTTGTTCTTGTCTAGCACCAATACTCGTTGCATGAGTTACCTCATTATGCTCGCCTTGCGGCGATAAAGTGAACCGCGCCAATGTTATTCGGGCTTGTCATGCCCACCGCACTTGCCTAGACCCTCAGCATGTTTAACGGTGGACGATAGAGCGACGGGCTGGTTCAGTCACCTATCGGTATAATATGCGGTACAATCCCTTCTGAACGCTAGACGAATGACTTTTTACGTCCCAGAGGGAGAACTTCATACCCATGAACCTCGATACCAGTATTTTCCGCAAATATGACATCCGTGGCACGGCAGTAGGCGAAACCCCACAAATCACCCCAGATGTCGCCCGTTTGGTCGGTAAGGCGCTCGGCACATACCTGCCCAAGCAATACGGCACAGAGCGTATGTTCGTTGGCGGCGACAATCGCCTGACCACCCCCTCCATCCGCGCCGCCCTGATTGAAGGCGTCGCCAGTACCGGCCTCGCCGTCACCGATATCGGCCCCGTGATGACCCCAACCGTCTATTTCGCCGCTGCGATGTATGGCGACAAGGGCGCGGGCGTGATGATTACCGGCAGCCACCTCGACACCAAGTACAACGGGATTAAGATGGCCTACGGCTCGCTGGCACTGTCTGGCGACCAAATCCAAGACCTGCTGAAAATTATTCAGGCTGGGACGTTCGCGCACGGAAAGGGTGAGGTCGGCCAAGATTATGACACCATCAACCGGCACATGGCGCACATCGGCGCGATGGTCAATTTCCCGCGCAAATTGAAGGTCGTGATGGACGCCGGAAATGGCCTGAGCGGGACATACGTCTTCCCGTTACTGCAAAAACTCGGCTTAGAAGTCCACGGCCTCTACCTTGAGAGCGACGGCACGTATCCCAATCACCTGCCCAACCCAGAAGACCCCGAAATGACGGTTGACCTCGAACGGGCGGTTGTCGATAAAAATGCAGACCTCGGTTTGGCCTTTGACGGCGACAGTGACCGCTGCGGATTCATCGACAATCACGGCCACCATATCGCGGCAGACCGTTTGCTGGCGTTGCTGGCGAAAGATGTGCTGACCCGTCACCCCGGCGCACCCATCGTCTATGACGTGAAGGCGTCAATGGCGTTGAGCGACTACATCAAGAAACATGGCGGCGTGCCGGTCATGTGGAAAAGCGGTCATAGTCTGATGAAACAGAAGATGCACGAACTCAAGTCCCCGTTGGGCGGCGAGGTCAGCGGCCACTTATTCTGGGGCGATAATTACTTCGGCTTCGACGACGCGCCGCTGGTAGCGCTCAAGACGCTGGAAATCATCAGCAAATCCGGCAAAACCATCAGCGAACTGTTCGAGGATGTCCCCAAGCTGGTCGCCACGCCGGAAATCATCATGGACGCGGCGGACAATCGCAAATTCGTCATCATCTCGGAACTCAGCGCGGCGCTGGACTCGACCTATGAAGTCAATACGTTGGATGGTGCGCGTGCCCAATTCGCCAATGGGTGGGGCTTGGTACGCGCCAGCAATACACAGCCGGCCATCACCATGCGCTTCGAGGCGTATACCAAAGAGCAATTGGTTGAGTACATGAACATCTTCCACGCGGCGCTGTCGCAGTATCCAGATATAGACCTGACCAAACTCAACACACAAATCACAAACTTCAGCGCGTAATCTTATAC
>DAOTTP010000307.1:0-6037 GCA_034437835.1 Anaerolineae bacterium
TGGCAAAAGTCTACCAAAAGACTGTGCGCGAGTTGAATAAGCCATTACTGGTGGAATCTTCCTACTGGGAACTCAGTAATCGGTGACGGTTTGTACTTATGGAGAACCTAAATAGAACTAGCATAATGCACATCATTGGGGATTTTCGTAGGGGCGAGGCTTGCCCGCCCACTATTTGAGATGACATAAACGCTGGTTGTAATCATGCTGTTTTTGTTTCAGCTCTCCATCAGTAATCGGTGACGGTTTGTACTTATATACGGCTAATGTGAAATGATTGGATATATCGTGAATCCGCCACCGAGGGTTAAAACCCCCGTCTAATGCACTGCAAAACCCACTAAAGTGGGTTGCTTGGTTCAAGATTCGGAAAAAAAGAGTCCCTTTAGTGGACTTTTTTTCCCCTCAGCACGGCACTTTAGTGCTGGGCGGCGGATGAGTCTGGACATTATCTGTCGGTGCGCTTTCATTTCACATTAGGCGTTATATATGAAAGATGCACTCGCGTCAGGTTGTTCCCCTATAATCCTAATTGTGGTGTAATGGTTTGGCGTGCATGAATGGGAAAAGGTAGTTATAACCATGACTGATGCTGTTCAGTCTCAACGGTATGATTTACTCGCGTGTGTGTTGGTCAATAATTCGGCTGCGATAGACCGTGAGATCCAGAGCCTGAAAAATTTGGCTGCGCCGGGGGCGGAATTGCGCTTGTGGCTTATGGCCGATAATCCGAGCTTAAAGCGGCGCGAAATCGAAGAATTGGCCGAATTACATTGCCCCGGCTCAGACGTGTTGTTGGTCATTCACGATGGTGAATCGGATGACGATGAACTACAAGCCGCGTTGGCTTGTCTTGAGAACGCCGAGGTGCTTGTGATTGACCATACCGACTCGTTTAGCGAACGCGTGGCGAGTGAATTAACAGGGCGTTGCGAAGTGGTGCGCTTGTGACCCCACAAATACCGGATTCTGACACCCCATCCTTATTACAGCGGATCATAAATTTGCTGCGCCCCAACCTCAGACTATCGGACAACATCGCCGATGAGGTCGCGTCCGACTGTACGGAAGCGTTGATGCAGGACGATCAAAATACCCTGTTCGATGTCTTGACCTTCCTAACCGGCTGGATTGCGATTGTCAGCGACGATCAACTTTCACTTATCGGTGTAATTTTGTCGATGGTGTGCTATGCCATCGCACGCGGGCGTGGCTTATCATCGGCCATCGTGGGGTGGTATTTACGTTCCAAAGGGGTGATGCGTGCAGGGCTACGCTTATTCCGGGTGAGCGTGTTGTTCGGGATCGCGTTTGGGGTGGTGGTCGGGCTGATTACGCAGGCGTTCATCGGCTTGAATCTGCATGACAGCTTGTGGCTGAAGGCGTTCAGCGGTAGCGGGGTGTTTTTGTTTATCTTAGCGTTTGTGGGCGGCACGACCGAGGCTTATGCCAACGTCACGCGCAAAAGTCGTGATTTACTTCAGATTGCCACCGCGCTGGCGACCACGACTCCATTAAATATTTTGGCGTTGGGCATGGCGATTTCGACCTTAGATGGCGATTTGATTATTGGCGCATTGGGCGCATTGATCCTGAATATCGTTGGCATCGGAATCGGGTCTACGGTGTGTTATTACGCGATGGGCTTGCCCCGCTCGCCTCGTAAACACCAGCGTATGGCCTAAGCATCCATCCCTCAGTAAATGGGGGGATGGGGCGGACTCATCAAAAGTTTACACCTCTTTTACGACAATTCTTATAATCGGACGGTACAATGCGGTGTGTATAGGGCAGAAAAGGCCAAGTTACACATGCAATATCCTCCCAATAATCCGAACCAAAACGGTAAGAAGAAACCGCCGCAGAATCCCAATGAAGGCGGCGAACCGCCGCGCACACCCCCTCAAGATTGGCGGCGCTGGGCGTGGCCGGCGGTCCTCGTATTGCTGTTCATTTTGGCGTTGACGAACTTACCCGATTTGGGCAGCTTGGGCAGCAGCGCTAGCGCCGTGAGCATCTCCTATAGTTCGCTGTATGACCAGATTGACCGAGGCAACGTCGCGGAATTGACCGTAACTGAGCAGACCGTCACGGGTATTTTGGCCGCGCCCGTCACGCTGGTAGATACCAAAAACGTCAGTCGTGAGATTCTGGCAGGCGGGAAGTTCACCGCGATGCTGCCCAGTGGCGACAATAACGACTTCCTCTCGGCGGCCTATAAGCGCGGCGTCAAAGTCTTGATTCAACCCATTGAAATCAACCCCATTCTCTACTTCATCACCTATTTCGGCCCGCTGTTGCTGATTGTCGGCTTCTTTGTCTGGTCGGCACGCCGCGCCCAGCGCCAGATGAACGGCGCGTTCGGGTTTGGCCGCACACAGGCGCGTGAATATACAGTTGAGCGCCCGCAGGTCAAATTCACCGATGTAGCAGGGCAGGAATCTGCGAAGGCCGAATTGGTCGAAGTGGTGGACTTCCTTAAAGAGCCAGAGAAGTACATCGCGCTGGGGGCGAAAATCCCGCGCGGCGTGCTATTGGTCGGCCCTCCGGGGACGGGCAAGACTCTGATGGCGCGTGCCGTCGCAGGCGAGGCCAACGTCTCGTTCTTCAGCATTGCCGCCTCGGAATTTGTCGAGATGTTCGTCGGCGTCGGCGCATCCCGCGTGCGTGACCTGTTCCGCCGCGCCAAAGAGAACGCACCCAGCATCGTCTTTGTGGACGAAATCGACGCGGTAGGGCGTCAGCGTGGTGCGGGTCTAGGCGGCGGTCATGATGAGCGCGAACAGACCTTGAATCAGATGTTGGCGGAAATGGACGGTTTTGACCGCACCGAATCCGTGATTGTGATGGCGGCCACCAATCGCCCTGATGTGCTTGACCCGGCGTTGCTGCGTCCCGGCCGCTTTGACCGTCAAGTGACGGTTGGCCTGCCCGATAAGAATGGGCGCGAGGCCATCCTCAAGATTCACACCCGCGATAAGCCCATGGACAAAGATGTGCAGTTGGCCGATATGGCGAAAAGCACCATCGGCTTCAGCGGCGCAGATTTGGCGAACTTGGCGAACGAGGCCGCGCTCCACGCTGCCCGCCGCAACGCCAAAAAACTGAGTATGCGCGACTTCCTCAACGCCTTTGACCGTATCGTGTTGGGCAACGAGCGCCCGCCGCTGTCGGATGAGAAGGAACGTAAGGTCGTCGCCTATCATGAGGCCGGTCACGCATTGGCCTCGGCATTGACCCCCGGCGCTGACCCGGTATTGAAGGTCACGATTGTGCCGCGTGGTCAAGCGGGCGGCGTGACGGTATTCATGCCGGACAAAGAAAATCACCTGTACAGCGAAGGTTATCTGCGGGCGCGGATGATCGTTGGGATGGGTGGCCGTGCCGCTGAATTGGTCGCCTTTGACGAGGTGACATCAGGCGCGGTGAGCGACCTCCGCACCGTGACCGAAATCGCCCGCCGGATGGTGACTCAGTTCGGCATGAGCGACGTGATTGGGCCATTAAATTTCGGCGATGAAGACCGCCAGCCGTTCCTCGGCTATTCTATCGGTCAGAATCGCAGCTATAGCGAAGAGACGGCGGCCAAAATCGACGCGGAAGTGCGTAAATTGGTGGACGACGCCTATGTCAAGACGGTCAAGCTGTTGTCGAATAACCGCGATAAGCTGGACGCATTGGCCGAGGCGCTACTCGCTCAGGAAATCATCGGTTACGAGGAAATGTTCCGCGTGATTGGCATGAGCGATAAAATCCCAGAGAAAATCGCCAACGTGTTCTCCAATGGCGCGCCGGAGGCAGTCAAGCCGTCCCCCGTATCTACCGTCACCTTTGACCCGTTTGAGCCAGATGCAGACGGCGACCCCGCCCCCAGCAATGGCGCAGCCGAGTAACTTATATCACCCATCAGCGTAAAAAGCGGGGCGTCATCACGACGCCTCGCTTTTTGTTTACCAGTCAGGGTTGTTCTCACCGAAAGTCGTGTTCCAGTTGACACCTATAGGAGTTGAGGGTGTTCCGAGCGTTGAGTTAACCGCCATCGTGTACACATCGTTGAAATTTTCGCCAACCCCGCTGCTATCCGTCACAAACGCGAACCGATAACCACTTGTATATTGCGGATCCCACGCCACAAACTCATCATTTTGGCTACGAGTTGTGGTCAGGTTTATATGATTATAATTGGCGTCTTTACCTCCGGTTGAGGCGTCAATTTTGACAGCATACACGTCCAAATCGTTCCCATCCTGACGGTTAGTCGTATAGGCAAGATAGTTAGAATTTGGCGACCACTTGGGTTGGGTGTTTTGGGCGGTAGCATGGTTAGAAATATTCAAAACTGTCCCACCTCCATCCGCACGCATGGTATAGATATCAAAATTGCCGTCGCGGTTTGAGGAGAACGCAATCCGCTGATAGCCGCCGAGCAGTTCTGTTGACCAATCCGGTGATAAATCCTCAAATGAATTGCTGGTGAGGTTGATTTTACCAGACACGCTAAAGTCAGAGGCAACCGTCACAACATAGATGTCTTTGTCGCCATCTTCATCTGAGACATACGCCAATTTCGTCCCGTCAGCCGACCATACTGGCAGGCGTTGGTTAGAGCTAGGCTTATTGACCGTATTTCCCGATAAACCCAATCGTATGGGGGCGGTAGTATCCCGACCCGTTTGATATAAATATCATCATCACCGGCTGAATTTGTCCGCGTGAACGCGATAAGTGTCCGGTTAGGTGACCACGCCGCCCAACGGTCAATGACGTTGCTATCTGTGGTGATGCGGACAGCGCTGGTATCTGTTGGCCGCGCCGCATAAATCGAACGCTGCCCTGCTCCATCCCGATTCGACGAAAACACGATCCAACCCGCGCCGGGGGTGGGGATAGGGGTGTTGGTCGGAGTAGGCGGAACAGGTGTGAGCGTAGGTGGTACGGGTGTCAATGTCGGAGGAATCGGTGTGAGTGTCGGTGGAATCGGTGTGAGTGTCGGTGGAATCGATGTATAGGTCGCTGTCGGGGACGCAACGGTAATCACAACTTGATCGGTATGCGTTGCCCCGTCATCATCCGTTACCGTGAGGGTAAATGTATGTACCCCGGTACTGAGGCTAATTTGTGGCGCAATCCCGCTGGCGATCTCAACGCCATTTTCGTGCCAGATGTAATCCACGATGACGACATCATCGGTGCTGGCAGACGCATTTAGCACCACATTTTGTATCCCGTTCATGTCAGTATCAATGACGGTCTGGTCATTACCAGCGTTCGCTATCGGTGAGGCATTTGGCCCCAATCCGACAATCCCCGTAGCGCTGGCGAAAATGAGTCCCGTGGTTTCTGTCCAGTCGATTTGGAGGTTTGCCGTCACTTCTTTATCATTGTAAGTGCGATATCCTTCACCGGATTCGACATCCCACACAATAATTTCACCGGTTAACTCTGATGAGGCTAATTTATGACTGTTAGGACTCCATGCAAGACCATAAACAATACTGGTATGTCCATTAAATTCCGCCGTAAACTCTCCTGTTACAGGATTCATGACATAAACTTTACCATCTTCCATTCCCCCGACAAGTAAATTTCCTGTGTCATCCCAAGCGACAGACGTCCACCCCGCAAATGAATCCGGTATTCGGGTAAATCGTTTGTCAGGATAAACAGGGTTAAATGGACTAGATAAAACCAATATATCTTCAAGGCGTGCAACAGCGAATGCATCTTGAACTGGATTAGATGATATTTTATAGACATCAGATTTGTGTGAACTTATCACATCAAAATTATTCATACTATCCCACACCCAAAAAGAATCACCCTCCATTTCTGCGCCACTTGCTATTTGACCACTGTTATTCCAACTAAGTGCTCGTAAAAATCCACCAGCATTAATTTGCTCAACCAAGACTCCCGGAACACAACTGGGACTGGCATTTCGATCTGTACACCAGATTCTAATAATCCCATCAAACGACGCCGCGCCTATTTGCTGACTATCGTGACGCCATGCAACAGCCATTGATAGAACTTCTAA
>DAOTTP010000308.1:0-5118 GCA_034437835.1 Anaerolineae bacterium
ACAGCACATCCCAAATTTTCTCATCGGCGTAAAAATTGTTACAATACGGGTGTGCAATCCATACCATTCCCCTGATTGTAGAAATAGTGGGTACACTCTAACCTAGCAAGATTTTATGAGGATGCTTGATATGACCGACATTGACCTCGACTCGCTTACGCCCGTCCATAACCCCGCCGCCAGCCGATTTGAAATCGAACTGGGCGACCAATTCGCCGTCGTAGACTATGACCTCCGAGGCGACGTACTCACCATCCACCATACCGGCGTCCCGCCCGCCTTCGAGGGGCAGGGAATCGCGGCAATCTTGACCAAAACCGCGCTGGACTGGGCAAAAGCCGAGGGCTATAAAGTCATCCCCATCTGCTCATACACCCGCGCCTATATGCTCCGCAATCCGAACGCCTAAAGACGGCGACTATATCGTCTAGCAATAGGCGGTTAAGGGGAGACTTGCGTCGGGGGAATCTGCTGTACGATGGTCGGGTGAGTCTATTTATACCTGTTCTAAACAGGAGGATTTTACCCATGACCTCAAAAATTTCTCCCCGTTGGGTGATAGCGTTGGTCGCCCTCATCGTCGCGCTCGTCCCACTGACCGCGCAAGATGCCCTGCGTATCCGAATCATCCCCGCCGCCGCCTATTCTAGTGATGGCAGTACCCCAGACGGTTTTGCACTGGGTAGCTTCATCACCGCGCTAACTGAAAAAACCGCCCCACTCGGCGCACAATTTGAGTCGCAGACCGCCTTGCTCAAATTCATTTTGCCCACCCCCGACTATGCCGCCTCAGAACTCGGCGATGCAATCAACGGTTATCAGGTCGATATTGGCCGCACCGATGAAGAAATCGCCCGCTTCCATATCGCGCAGCCGGTGATGGAAGCTATCTCCGCCCGCCCAGATGGGGTCGAACTGCCGATCAATCTCAATCAAGCGCTCGCCTTCTGGTCACTGTTGGGGACAGGCGTCAGCCCGCAATTCGCCGTAGAATTCGGCGTAGACGGGTATCGTGGCCTGATTAGCGTCATACCGAACCCGACCACACCCGATTCGTACACCCCATTGGCCGTCATTAATATGGGCGAGAGCTATACCATCTTGAGCGTCAGCGGCAGCACGGCAGATACCCTGAACGATGACTTGAAGACGCTCGCGGTCATCGTTAACACGCTTGACCTGAACGGTGATGGCGACATCGACATCACTCCTGCTATATCGCCGGAAGCGACGGTTGAACCTGAAGCCACCGCCGAACCAGAAGCCACCGCCGCCGTCGTCCCGTAATGAGTATGGGGGCTACAGCGTCTGCGTCTACATCACCTATCACGACGCGGAGAGCCTATGCCCCCCTATACCGGCCACGCCCAAGACCGGCGTTATACCGGCGAAAACGCCGACATAACTTATAACCTCAAGCGCTGCATCCACGCCGAACAGTGCATCAAGCGGCTACCCGGTGTGTTTGACAAAGACAAACGCCCGTGGATTCAACCCGCCGATGAATCAGGCGATGTCTTGCTCAATTTGGTTGAACACTGCCCATCGGGGGCGCTGCATGTCATCCGCAAGGACGGCGGCGCAGAAGAAGTCACCCCAGCCATCAATCGCGTGACGCTATGGCCGAATGGCCCATTGGAAATCAGCGGCGACTTGACCCTGACCGGCGCGGCGGTGGACATCGCTGGCGAGACTCGCGTCACGCTCTGCCGTTGCGGGGACTCGAAGAACAAGCCGTTCTGCGACAACTCCCACAAAGACCTCGGATTCACCGCCCTTAACCCCATCGCCCCTGCCGTCGCGCCAGTTTTAGAGGTCGAAGGCGGGGCGTTGCATATCACCGTCCAACCCGACGGATGCCTGAACATCAGCGGAAACCTGCGCCTCATCAGCGAAACCGGCATAGAGGTTTTCGCTGGGGAATCGGCGCGGCTATGCCGTTGCGGTGGCTCTAACAACAAACCGTTTTGCGACGGCTCTCACTTCAAAACCGGATTTCAAGCGGAGTAATGACCATGACTGACATCGACCTCAACGCCCTACAAACGACCATTAACAACGACGAGAATCGTTTTGAAATCCGCATCGGTGACGACGTAGCGCTGATTGAATACCTGATTCAAGGCCACACCATCACCATGACTCACACCGAAGTCCCTGTGGCGTTCGAGGGCAAAGGAGTCGCTGGTAAACTGGCGAAATTCGCCCTCGATTGGGCAAAAACCGAGGGCTATAAGGTCAATCCGCTGTGTCCGTATGTGAAGGGTTATATCGCCAAGAACCCTGAATACGAGGAAAATTCGTGGTGATTTAATCCCTATGGCGGGCACTTCACGTTATGGCGAGCGCTTCACGAAGCGCCCCTACAGGCACATCATTTGCAATAGGTCTGACCTGTAGGGGCGACTCGGTGAGTCGCCCTCTCCTTTCTATTGCCCAATCACCGTGAACACGATGAGCGCCTTGCTGTCTTGCGTCGCCCACGCAGAACCCATCATGCTCCTCGGCGCATGCATCAGGATTTCGACCCGACCATCATTCTGCACGCCGATCACGCGCCCCGTCCCCACCGGCACGAGTTCGACCACATTGGCGGCCAACAGCGCCCCCAAATCAGCCCCCGGTAAATCGGTCACGGTCACGACGGGCAGATATAGCGCAAGCGAGAAGCCGGTTTCGATGCTGAGAACCTGATTACTCTCCCCCGCGAGGCCGAAAAAGCGCTCAGACGAGAGGCTAATGATAGGATTAGCCCCGCCAAACGGGACGGCAGTTGCAGTCAGCATCGAAATATCAAACGCAACCGGAGTCGGGGTCGGCATCCCGTCCAACACATCATTTTCAAACGACGCTTGCCCCGGCAAAGGCGTTGCTGTCGGCACAGTGGACGACACACCGTCCGCCATTGGCGTAACTGTGATGACATTAGGTACGGGTGTTGACGTCGGGTTGTTTGCGTTCACCAACGGCGCGACTGCATTGTTGTTATCGGGCGGGGTCAAGCGCGGGAAGGCGACCATCACGAGTGCGATACACGCCGCTAAGGTAATGGTGGCGGCAATCCAATTGCCCCATGTGCGCGTATTTTGCGCGGACGGGCGGCGGGTATAGATCATCTGGGCTTGCATGGTTAGTTTCCTCTCAGAATCAGATGTTAACTGTTGTAGGCGCGCAGTCAACCGGTCTTCGAGAGCTTGGGCGCGGGCGGGATCAGGCGTGGCCTGAGCCTCGCGCAGCGCGTCGAATAGAGGGTCATCGGGGGGTCACAGCCACGGGTTATCCTCCTTTAGTACGATAGGGGTGGGTATCAACTGGGCGCGGAGTTGCTCCAGCGCCCTGCTGAGGGTGGCCGCCACCGTGCGCTCATCCAGAGTCAATATCGCTGCGATTTCTTTGTTGCGTAGGCCGCCATAGTACCTCAGCGTGACCATCTCTTGCTGGCGCGACGTGAGTTCAGCCAAGGCCGCCCGCACCAGTCGCGCACGGTCTCGCTGTTGTGCGGCGTCCTCTGGTGAGGGGGCATCCCCCGCTAAATCCGGCAATGCGTCCAGCGGCACTGCGGGCTGACGGGCGACGCGCTCGGCGTGGCGCACAATTTCATGCTACGCGATACGGAACACCCACCCAGCGAATGACCCCGCCCCTCGGTCTTGGAACTTGGCAAGCCCCACCACCACGCGCAAGAACACCTCAGCGGTGATGTCCTCCGCGTCGTCAGGGCTACCCGTCCGACTGGCGACATAGGCGTACACCCGTGGGTGAAAGTGCCGGAACACCAGCCGAAAGGCTTGGGGGTCTTGTTGGGTTGCCACGACAAGCCGCTGCCGTCGTGCAATGCGGAAAGGTCATCCACCACTGGGAGTTGCCCTCGTCTGGGTTTCAACTGCGCGCTATAGATAAAAACCCGCCGAGTCCCCAAATTACTGCAAAAGGAATCCCATCCCAACATGAAGAGGGGATTTAGGGGTGAGGTTTACCCCATCACATTCCGTAATTTGCCCAAACCCTCGACCTCAACCTCAACCACATCCCCCGCCTTCAACCACGGGACGCCATTTTTCGACAAGCCCAAAATCACCCCAGACGGCGTGCCAGTCGAAATCACATCGCCCGGCTGGAGGGTCATGTGGCGGCTGGCATAGCTCACCAGCGTGGCGACATCAAACACCATATCTGAGGTATTGGAATCTTGGCGCAGTTCGCCGTTGACCCACGTCTTGAGCCACAGATTATCAGGGTTAGCGACCTCATCTTTTGTGACCAGATACGGCCCCATCGGCTGAAATTTGTCCATCGACTTGCCCAATAGCCATTGCGATGTGCGAGTCTGAAGGTCACGAGCGCTGAAATCATTGGCCGTGCAGTAGCCGAACACAACCTCTAGCGCCGACTCCACCGGCACATTGTAAGCCGTCTTGCCGATGATGACCGCCAACTCGACCTCATAATCGGCTTGCGCGGTCACGGGCGGAATTGGGATAATCTCGCCGTGCGCGGCCAAGCTGTTGTTGAACTTGCCGAACAAAATCGGCGAGGTCGGGATGGCCGCGCCGCTTTCGATGGCGTGCAGCCGGTAATTCAGGCCGATGCACAAGATTTTTTCGGGGTTCAGCACGACCGGCCCATAGGTGATTTCTTCATCGGTCATCAACCACGGGCCGCTATCCGGGAGGTTTTGGAGCAAGGCGGTAAGCTGATTCAGGCCGACATCGCCCAGCCCGAACAGGTCATCCAGATTGGCGGGAATATCGGTGCGTTGTAACGCGGCCGCGGCTGCCAGGTCAATCAGCCCGCGTTCGGTCAACGCGCCGAGGCGCAAGCCGGGGGTATCAGGGGTGGAAAAGTGAAACAATTTCATGCGTTAATGGTTTCCTTTCAAAATAGGGGCGCTGCCAGACTCGCCGACCAGAAAGTCAAAATCCGCGCCCATCACATGGTCTAGCTAGAGCTTAACATATCCGCGCTCGGTATGCGGCGGACATGGATTGCAATTCGGGTGCATTTCAAGCTGGTGCAAAATGGCGTGTTTGGCGGGCGCACACACGGGTGCGCCCCTACGAGCCACGCGGTTTTCGTATGGGCGACAGCGTCCTGCGCCCATTTGTATTTCCTCCAGCC
>DAOTTP010000309.1:0-7293 GCA_034437835.1 Anaerolineae bacterium
GACTTAATCGCGCCCGCCAGTTTTCGCATGGCTTGTGACATCAGGCGCGCTTGGATGCCGACGTGACTGTCGCCCATCTCGCCTTCAATTTCGGCACGCGGAACCAACGCCGCCACCGAGTCGATCACGATGACGTCGAATGCGCCCGAACGCACCAACGTCTCGGTGATTTCCAACGCCTGCTCGCCGGTATCCGGTTGGCTGACGTATAAGCGGTTCAAATCAACGCCCAAGCGCCCCGCATACAGCGGGTCAAGCGCGTGTTCCATATCGACAAATGCGGTCAGGCCGCCGCGCTTCTGTGCCTCGGCCACCACATGCAGACATAAGGTGGTCTTACCGCTGGACTCTGGGCCGTAAATCTCGACCACGCGCCCCTTCGGCACACCGCCCACGCCCACCGCAATATCCAGCGTCAATGAGCCGGTAGAGATGGTCTCCACTTTCATGTGAGACGCTTCGCCCAGCGCGATAATCGTGCCTTCGCCGAAACGCTTGGTCAAATCGCCCAGCGCAGCTTCTAGCGCCTTTTTCCGACCTTCGTCGGTGTGCTGCTGTATGCCAGCGCCTTCGTATTGATCGCCGTCGTCCTGCTTACTCTTACGTTTTGCGGCCATTTTTTTGATGAGTCCTTCGTCTGGTGATAGTGTGCTTACCTATGAGTGTACCGCAATACGGTATACTGCATCAGTATAGAGTATTTGTTCTATCCACGCAATAGGTTTCCATCAGGGTTGGTGACGACGGGCGGCATCTCCGCTACGATATTCACCAACGAAGAAATGGTTGATTTTGAGGATTTTTCGATGATGTTCTTGCGATTTTTGGCGCTGCTCGGCGCGTTTTTTCAACCCATATCGCCCAACCTCCAGCGCGTCACATTGGAGTACGGCGGCCTGAGCCGCAGCTTTAATTTATATATCCCGGCGGAATTGACTGCGCCTGATGCTGGCGTTCCGCTGGTGATTGCGCTGCATCCGGCGGGCGCGACGGGCGCACAGATGGAAGGAATCACGCAGTTTCAGGCGTTGGCCGACCAGACGGGTTGGATGATTGCCTACCCTGATGGCCCCGGCGGGTATTGGGATTATGGCTACGGCACGCAAGAATGGGCGGATGTGGTGGATGTCCGCGACGACCCGGGTTTTCTGCTGGCGATGGTAGACGCTATCGACGCCGACCACCCGGTTGACCGTGAAAAAATCGCCGCCGTCGGATTCAGCAATGGTGGCCGGATGGCGCACCGTTTGGCGTGCGAGATGCCGATGGCGGCAATCGTGGCCGTCTCAGCATCACTGGGGAGCGAAGTTGTGAAAATCTGCCCGCCCGATTCCATCCCGTCGGTGATGATTTGGCACGGCACGAACGATGGCGTCATCCCATTTGAGGGCAAGCCACTCACGATGGACGGGCGCTATATCAGCGATGCCCTCAGCACCCAAGACAGCGCAATTTTTTGGGCGAAACAAGCCGGATGCGACAGCCAACCCGTGATTGAACCGTTTTATACCCCGCCGTCTTCCGAGCGCGATGTGCGGATTAGCAAAATCGCCTATACTTGTGAAGGCAAGCGAGTCGAGGCGTATGTGGTCGGCGGCGGCGGGCATGTTTGGAATTTCAGCGCGCAGGTCAATACATCCAGCGAAATTTGGTCATTTTTGATGGATGTGATGAGGCCGGAATGATCGGTTTCATCAAAATCACCAAACCGCACAAAGACTCCGCCTATGTAACCGTTGACTCGTATATTTCATACGGAATTTTAGGCGCACCCTCGTGAAATATCCCACTAACCCTGTTCGCATCTTACGCGCATGATTTAGAATGACTCAACCATGTCAGTTCGAGTCCATAGGGAGATACCCATCGCATGTTGAAAAAACAACATCTCAAGAGCAAGCCCGTTTGTAAGGTCACATTCTCTTCGCCCGCGCAGGTTCAGGCCGAAACCGTGCATCTGGTCGGCGATTTCAACAATTGGAACGAGACTTCTGACCCGATGAAGCAGTTGAAGAACGGCCAGTTCTCGCTGGTGTTGGAATTGGAAGCCGGCAAGGAATTTCAGTTCCGCTATCTGGTCAACGGCACGGAATGGCACAATGACTGGGAGGCCGATAAGTATGCCTCCAACCCATTCAGCGGCGATAATTCCGTCGTCACAACATAAAACTGCACAGTAAACCACAGAGGCCACAGAGAGGAATATTTTCTTTGTGGCCTCTGTATTTCTGTGGTTGATATTTTCCGGTGTGATTTTACGCCTCGCCATCCGGTGGTGGGGGCGGCAATAGCGCCGTGAAAGACGCATCAAGGACGCCGCGCAAGGTAATCAGCGCGGCGTCCATTTTTGCATCAGCAATCACACGCGGACACAAGCTGCCCTCAAGGTCAATCCAGAGGTCGTCGGCGTTGTCGTAGAGGTCATACGGCACGTCGGGCTGGTGCATCAGCCACGCCAACAGATTGGCCGCCTCGGTGGTGTAGCCATGTTCGACCATCAGCCCGGCCAGTTCGACCAGCCCAGCATACACCTCCACCAGCGCGCCCATCTCACGCGCAGCCACGATAATCACATGCAGTTTGCGGAGCTTGGCCGCGAGGTCGTCGGTCATGGGGGTTAGCTCACTAGAATCTCAGGCTGAATCACGGCGGCGATGGCTGCCATTTCATCCATCGGCAACAACGCGGCGTCAATCACATCGTCGATGCGGTCAGCCAAGATGAAGGTCAGGGTATTGCGGACTTCTTCTGGCAAATCGTCGATGTCTTTGGCGTTCTTGCGCGGCAAGATAATCGTATCAACGCCCAGACGATGCGCGGCCAAAACTTTATCCTTGATGCCGCCGACGGGCAAGACCTGACCGCGCAGCGTGATTTCGCCGGTCATAGCGACGTTATGCCGCACCGGGCGACCCGTCAACAATGAGGCCAGCGCCGTGAAGATGGTCACGCCCGCTGATGGGCCATCTTTGGGCATCGCGCCCGACGGGACGTGCAAGTGGACATCGAACTTCTCGAACACTTCCAACGGCAACCCCAATAGGTCGGCGCGGGTACGCAAGGCGCTCATCGCGATACGGGCGGATTCTTGCATGACCTCACCCAGATTGCCGGTGATTTGGAAGCCGAACCCCTTGCCTCCCGGCATCTGCGCCGCCTCAACGAATAAGACTTCGCCGCCAACCGGAGTCCATGCCAATCCGGTAGCGACACCGGGGAGGCTGGTGCGATTGTTGAGGTCTTCGCCGGGTTCAAACCGAGGTTTGCCGAGTAGTTTGGCGATGACGGTTGGCGTGATAGCGACGGTTTCCGTGATGCCTTCGGCGATTTGGGTGACGATTTTCCGCATCGCCCGCCCGATTTCACGCTCTAGCGAACGCACGCCCGCCTCACGGGTATAGTGATGAATCACCGCCCGTAGCGCGTCCTTATCGACGGTCACTTCATCGGGGAGCAAGCCGTTCTCGCGGATTTGGCGCGGCACAAGATACTGCGACGCGATGGCGACCTTCTCGTATTCGGTATAGCCAGTCAGCGTGATGATTTCCATACGGTCACGCAACGGGCCGGGGATGCCTTCGAGGTCATTGGCGGTGGTGATGAAGAACACCTCGCTCAGGTCGAACGGCACATCCATATAATGGTCGCGGAAGGTATTGTTCTGCTCTGGGTCGAGGACTTCTAGCAGCGCAGAGGCTGGGTCGCCACGGAAATCGCGCCCCATCTTGTCTACCTCGTCCATCAAGATAACGGGGTTGCGCGTCTCGGCACGGCGCAAGGTTTGAATCAGACGCCCCGGCAATGCGCCGATATAGGTACGACGGAAACCGCGAATCTCGGTCTCATCACGCACGCCGCCTAATGACATGCGGATGAACTTGCGCCCCATCGCACGGGCGATGCTCTGGCCGAGGCTGGTCTTACCCACTCCCGGCGGCCCGATAAAGCACAAAATCGCCCCGGCGCGTTCGCGGCGGACATAATCATGCGACTCTTGCATTTCGAGCAGATGAGCGCGGTCTTTGCGGAGTTTGCGGACGGCCAAAAATTCGAGGATGCGCTCTTTCACATCGGTCAGGCCATAGTGGTCTTCATCCAAGACCTGACGGGCGTGGGCGATGTCTAGGACATCCTCGGTGCGGGTATCCCACGGCAGGCTGACCAGCCAATCCAGATAGGTGCGGATGACGCCATATTCTGCCGCCGCTGAAGGCAGTCGTGATAGGCGGTCAACCTCACGCTTGGCCTCTT
The DNA here is from genome assembly GCA_034437835.1 of Anaerolineae bacterium. GTDB lineage: Bacteria > Chloroflexota > Anaerolineae > Aggregatilineales > Phototrophicaceae > Flexicrinis. Next base: position 4,252 of record DAOTTP010000309.1, read on the forward strand.
TTTGCGCCTCTTCTGGCATATTTAGCGCGTCGATTTTGCGGCGGAATTCCTCGACCTCGGTGGCCTCGTCGCCCTCGCCCAATTCGCGCTGAATCACCTTCATTTGCTCGCGCAGATAATAATCGCGCTGGGCTTTTTCCATCTCGCCTTGCGCGTCGGACTGGATTTTGCGTCCTAGTTCCAAGATTTCGATTTCTTTTGCCAGCGTGCCAATCAGCTTCCGCATCTTCTCATGCAGGGTCGGCAGTTCCAGCAACGCCTGTGCGTCCTCTAGGCCGACGCTGCGGATATAGGTCGCCACCGCGTAGGTGGTGTGCAGCGGGTCTTCGATATTGAGGGTGGACGATAGCAAATCCCCCGGCAAATTGGGCAACAGATCGGCCAATTTGTGGAACTGGTCAGAGATATTCCGCGCCATCGCTTCGGTTTCGAGGCCGATTTCCACGACCTCCGGCACGATTTTGACCTTCGCCCGCAGATAGGGTTCGGTGCTGGTAAATTCTTCGATTTCGATGCGCTCAAGGCCGCGCACCATCAGGCGAATCGTGCCATCTGGCCCCCGGAACTGGCGCACGACCACGCCCAACGTCCCGGTGCGGTAGATGTCATCTGGCCCCGGCGTCTCATTTTCTGGGGATTTGGAGGTGAATAGGCCGACCAGCTTCCTGCCGGTCAGTTCTTCCACCAATTTGATGCTGCGCGGCTGGCCGATGGGCAGCGGTAAGGTCATTTTGGGGAAAACAACCATCCCGCGCAACGGCAGAATCGGCAATTCATCGGGCATTTCCGCCAGTGCGCCCTCGCGCTCCGAGTCGTTATCGTGGTCGGAGTCGTCGTCAAAGTCGTCTAAACCCAGCATGTTCAGTCCGGCGAGTTCTAGGTTCTCAAGCCACTGATTTGGATCGTTGGGAGTCATATTGAATAGGATACCTTTCCATAGGTGGTGTCGGGTAGCACCGACACTTCTACCCATTGTAAGCCCATTAAGCATACCCAAATTGGGTAAAAAATTTGTTAGATATATTCGCCTGCTACAGAACGTCTCATCAAAACCCCCATTATTTGCCTCATACGGGGTGCTGTCCGGCTATTCGACGCCTTTATCGCCCGCCCGATTCCGCGTTCAGTCCTATAATCGGGGTATCGCTTTTGCCATAAACTGGGAAAAACCCCCATGCAGATGCCAGCCGGAGTCCCCGATTACAGCCAGTTCATGCAGATGTCTCCCTCTCAACGGAAGAACCTGCTCAAGATGCTGAAATTCTTTAGCGGCAAACAGGTTCAGCCCTTGCTGATGGTGGTCTATGAAAAAGACCCCGACCCGGAAGTCCGCAAGGCCGCCCGCGAGATGTTGGAAAGCCAAGGGGTGCAAATCCGCGTGGAGGGCGACAACCTCCCCGCCGATGCCGCCCCCGATTCTACACCCGATTGGATGCGGGCGGCTTCCACACCAGCCCAGAGCAACCCCAACATCGCTATCCCCGTCACCGATGACCTCAGCCGCCGCGCCGCAGACTCCCTCAAGCGCGGACAAGGCACACAACCCGCCGCTGATTCAAGCACCTCCTCATCCCCCGGCCAATCGCTGTCCGACGCGGGCGCGACGGTCTATTACACCACTGAGGGCGGCACGTTCGAGTCGCCTTACTCCGGCGCGGATACGATTGATGGCGGCGATGGGCGCGTCATGCAGCGGACGCAAACCTTCCCACAGGTGTTTTTGCTACATCCCAAGAATCTGAAATATGTGCGTGGCGAAAGTGAAAGGCCGACCAACAGTACCTTCAACCCGTGGGTCATCGCCCTCTTTCTTGTGCTATTTTCCGCCGCCGCCCTCTGGATTTTTGACTTGGGATCGTTTATCACCGTGCAAGTCGCCACTATCCAACGGATTGGGTTGAATATGGGCGCGTTGATCCGAAATCCGTTGATTATTTCGCTCGGTGTTGTCGCCTTAATCATCTTGGTTTCGGGTTGGGCTTGGTCTTATAACGCTCGCATAATGAAGCGATTGGCCGGAGACGGGACGCTGTTGCTGGGTCAGATATTGATAGTCAATGGGCGCTGGGTGACGAGTGGTAGCGGCAAGAATCGGTCACGCTCGTACAAGGTGACGGTGGCCTATCGGTTGCGGCTACCGGATGGGCGACTGGTGGACGGTCAGCAAACCGCGACTCGTGGCGACTTTGCGCGTAAGGCGCTACCCATCCCCGGCACGCCAGTGGCCGTGCTGTATGTCAGCGATGCGGATAAGATGTTGTTATAAAATGTTGGCTCATGTTCAGATTGCGTGAAAAAACATTCGTTGCGGGGCGCAGCGTGCTACCGCCCCTACGAAATTTTCGATGACGTGTGTTCAAAATCACGTCACCGGATGTTCTGTAGGGGCGAGACTTGTCCGCCCGTTCTGGCGTCCAACGACTTGATTCCATGACGGCTTTCCCGTAAATGATTTGATGCGTTTGGCCTAAAATGAAAGCGCCTCGATAAATAATGTCCAGACTTATCCGCCGCCCAGCACTAAAGTGCCGGGCTGAGAGAAAGCAAAGTCCACTAAAGGGACTCTTTTCCCGACTCTTGAACCAAGCAACCCACTTTAGTGGGTTTTGCAGTGCATTAGACGGGGGTTTTAACCCTCGGCGATGTATTGGCGATATATGCAATCATTTCACATTAGCCGTGAGATAAATAAAAACCACAGAGACAACCGGTGTGCGGCAAGATTTGCCCCGTTTCTGTCATCTCTGTGGTTTGATTTTTTACTGATGTTATATCGGGTGACGATAATCCCGCCGCGCCCTACTCAGCATTTGGGACTCATCACTCATCACTCGTTTTTTAGTAACTGGGTAGGCTGGGGTCAATGTCCTTCGCCCAAGCGAGGATGCCGCCTTCGACGTTGACCAGCTTGTCCTTATCATACCCGACTTCCACCAGATAGTGGATGCTGTCGGCGCTGCGCTTACCGCTGCGGCACATGACTTTCACCTCACGGTCACGCGGGATTTTGGCGAGAACGGTGTCCTCAGCCTTAGCGCGTCC
>DAOTTP010000310.1:0-12579 GCA_034437835.1 Anaerolineae bacterium
CGCGCCTGCCCTACGGTCTCACGCCGCGCCCTACCGTAAGTTCAACTTGCGGCGCTATACTTCAGACCGTTTGCCCCGTGGTGAGAGGTTTTGTACACCCGATGACTCGATTTCTAACAATGCTGGCCGTGGTGGTCGCAGGGGTGTTTGCCCTGTCAAACATCACCGCGCCCACCGTCGCACAGTTCAATACCAATACCCCAGCCCCAGATAAGCCGGTGTTCGCCACCAATACGCCGGATGGCCCAACCATTACGCCGACATCCAGCCCGACGACCACGCCCAGTCCGACGACCACACCCAGCCCGACGGCGACCTTCACGGAAACCTTCACCCCAACCCCGACGGATACGCCTACCGCCACGCCGACGCCTACCCCGACGCCGATTGGGCCATTCTCATACCCAGAGGGCATCAACCCGCTGACCGGTCAGATGTACCCGGATGAAGCAGCGATGAGCCGCCGCAACCTGATTGTCAAAATCAGCAATTACCCGCCGCTGGTGCGCCCGCAGACCAATGTCAATATGGCTGACGTGGTGTTTGAATTTGAGGCCGAGGGCGGCGTCACGCGGTTTGCGGCGATTTTCCGCAGCCAATTGCCCGACATCGTGGGGTCTGTCCGCAGCGCCCGCCTGTCCGATACCTACATTGTGCCGATGTATAACGCCCTGTTCGCTTATTCAGGCACATCAGAGCCGATTCAGAACATCATCTTAGCGTCGGAGTGGGTATTCCAGACCTTCTCGCCGCTGAAAGGCGACAATGAAGACGCGGGCTTCATCCGTGTGCCACAAGACGGCAAGGCGTTTGAGCATACGCTGTTCCTACAGCCCGCCCTCCTGATGGAGAAGGCCACCCGCCGCGAGGTCAATACCCCGCTACGCGCCTTCGGTTTCGCCTTCAATGAGACGCCGGACGAGGGCGGCCTGCCCGCCAACGATATATTTATCGACTGGTATGGTCAGACCGACGCCCGTTGGCAATATGACCCTGAAAGCGGGCGCTATCTGCGCTTCACAGACGGAATCCTCCACAGTGACGCCGCTACTGGTGAGCAATTGTGGGTCGATAATGTCGTCATCATTGAGGTCGAACACCGCGAACGTCCAGACTTGTTCCCAGCGGGCGCGAGCTATACCTCCACCGACATCGTGCTAGAGGGTCAAGGCCGCGCCTACCTGATGCGCGACGGCGTGTATTATCAGGGCTTCTGGCGTCGGCGTGACACCAACCCCGGTAGCGCACTCCAAATTATTTACGGCAACAACAATTCGATTATGATGGAGCCGGGGCGCACATGGGTTGAGGTCGTGCGCGGTTTTGGCGATGTCATCATCGGCGAGGACTATGCCAATATGGAAGCGACGGCCACAGCGATTTTCGCGATAGCCACCCCGACCATCGACCCCGCCGCCGACAACGGCGATTAAATACGAATAAAAACATGGGCGCATCCAGATGGGTGCGCCCGTTATTTGTTCTGAAAACGGACGGGGACATAGCCCCGCCCCTTGTATCTACGAATCCAAATACTCCCGTAATGCGCGGTATTTCGGGGCGTCGATTTCCGGCTGCGCCAGATATTCCAGCACGCCCCAACTCCCCCACTTGGAATAATCGCCGACATACGCAAATATCGTGAATACCCCGCCGCCGACCTGATTCCAGAGCGCCAAATAGTCCCCATATAACTCGCCCATCTGAGGATGACGATTCACGACATGGAATAACGCGGTCAGTGAGTCGTCGTTTTCTGCGCCATAAAATCCCGCCAGATGTTGGCCGCCTTCATACGCCAACATTTGCAAGCCAAATTCATCCGCAACCGCTTTTGTGCCTTCCAACATGGAGCGCACCTCGGTCTGGATTTCGCCGCGTAGCGCGTCAATCACTTGTTCCGGCATGAGCGCGAGAGTCGCGGTGAGCGTCTCGGGATTGCCGTAGCTGTGCCCGAAATAGGGCGCGATAGCAATGGCGTCGGCCTGTTGGTAGGCATCTCCAAACGACGCGACTTGTTCGCTCGTCCACGGGTTGGCGGCTTGGGCGGCCAAAACGCGCACCAGTCGGTCTGTCCCGCCGAATACCTCTTCCCAAATCGTGAAGATTTCGACGGCGCGCTGGGCGTGATAAAACAACCCCGCCTGAAACTCATCCGCCGATAACTTCAGCGCCTGCCCTTGCTCAATCACATAACGCGCTTGGCTGAACGTGCCGTTCCATGTCTCGTTGGAATATTCGATATAGGCTGTGCGCTCATCTTCCAGCGAGTCGCGCACGGTGGCCGCAAATTGCCGGATATAGTCATCATCCGCGAGGTGCGGCAAGGTAAACCACGGGTCGGCGTCTAAACTATTCGCCAACTGAATCATGATTTCTATCGGCACGCCTCGGTCTGCCCCCCATGTCGCATCGGTGAGTTTTGGGCGCTCATCCCATGTCTGAATCACGGAGTTATTGGTCGCCATCCAATCCATGAATCGCAAGACGGTGAATCCGCGCAGGCGTTCCAGATATAACGGATGGAACGGCTCGGCCTGATAAGTTGGCTCGAATCCGGGCAAAATCACGCGGATATTGCGTAACGGGTCAGCGGGGTCGGTTGATGAGACTCGCAACCATAGACCGTCAGATGATTGAGGTCGGATGACGAGTCGCCCCGCCTCGCGGCTGACGATTTCCGGCCTATTCAGCGGAAAATCCAGCACCCCGATTCCGTCATATAAAATCACATAGTCGCCGTCCGGGATGGGCGCACCGCCATCCAACATGACCGTATCGGCGTAATGGTCGGGTTGGAGCGACGCCACCCAGCCCTCTGGGGTCAGGTCAAGCGCCCCACCGCCGTCCCAATCGCAGCCGTCGCAGTTGGAAATCCACGGGCGGGCGGTGCGGAACACATCAACGAATGGGGTATCGGTCATATAACTGACCACCCCGCCGAGGTTCATCCCCAGCGGGGCGCGTTCCGCCTGCGCGACCACGGGCGAAATGCTCAAGGCAAGCAAAACAAGATATGATAAAAGGATTATCTTCTTTAAAGAGAAACATACTCGATAAAGAGATGGGATTTTTCTAGAATTTTGGCGTACAGATGCTAGACTGAGCAATAGATTAATCGTAACTACTCAGCCATCATTTCTTCCCTCAATTTGATGATCTAGAGCGTCAAATTGGCTGAGTCGTAGGGAGTTTCTCCCCTCAGATGATTGGGCTGAGTATCGGTTAAAATCTCACTTTCCCCTCAAATAGAGGCTGAGTAGTTACGAAATATCCCCGACAAGTAGGTCAGGGATATTTCTCAGGTTACGACTCAATCGGGTCTACCACAAACATCGGGACGACAGAACCCGTCCCCGCTGTGACGTTCAACAACGCCGACCCACTCAGACGAGTCAGGCAACCCTCTACGCGCTCGCCATAATACACATAGGGGTCAGCATCGACATACCGCTTGCTGATGTCGAGTCGCCCGTTAATCATCATCGGGAAGTCACGCTCAACCGTCAGCACGCGCTCTTGGACGACATGCGGAGTCGTTAAGGCGTGCCGAATCGCAGCATCCCAACCGGTCTGATCGGTTTCCCACCCGATAATCACGCCGCTGCCGCCGTATTCATCGTTGGGCTTGACGACCAATTTCTGCTTGTTGGCGCTGACCCAACTCAACAGGTCAATTTCTTTGCCTTCGTACTCGGTCTTACGGTCTTGCACGCGCCGCGTCCACGGGATATGCGCGTGTACCGCGTCGAGTTCTTCCGGCGTGAACAAGTGAGCGTTATGCTCATCGCTCAAAACCGCGAGGCTGGCCTTCTTCGCCAGAGGTTTTGCGCTGAACGAATTGGTCATAAAGACCGACCCGGCACGTACCGCCCGCACGATGTCGGTCTGCATCCCCAACCTATGGACGAGTTCGGTACACAGCACACGCTTATAGATGATGTCGATTTTGATGTCGCCCACATATAAGCCGTCATTGCGGTACGTCATCGCTTCTGGCTCCGTCACCGTCGACGGATAACCGGCGCGTTCAAACACCTCTTTGCTGATGTAATGCTCGTTCTTGGTGGCGACATCCGCCCAATCGACCACCGCAATCATCGGATGCTCGACCTTGCCGCCCCATTCGCGGTATCCGCGCACGATGCTATCGGTCAGGTGAGTCATCCCCGGCGTGCCGCGCACGTTATAACGCTTCTGGAAGCGACGCATCACCTCTAGGTTGAGGAACATATCGGTCAGGCCATCGCCATAACCAATCCCAGCCGGCGTCTCGGCGTTGTATTCGACAAAACGCAAATAGCCGGTGTCCGGGCGATAAAAGGAGTCGAGACGACTGCTCGTCCACGGAGTCTTAAACCCCGCATCCTTATCGACATGCAGCATCTCCTCCTCGTAAGGTTCGAGGTCGAGTTGAGCGCGCATGGCCGAGTCTTCCATGAGCGCATCATGGATTTTACGGAAGGCCGTCAGAATCAACGCCGTGCGGGTTTGCAAATAGCGCCACGCATCGGTGGTATAGAAATGGGGACGCAACACCCGGCAAACCGGATTAGGCCCAAAATACAGCCGATTTTTGCGCTGCGTCTCCATCACTTGCTGGTGGGTTTCTTCGGCCAATCCTCCCACCAGCAGGTCGTGATAATGTTGGATGGCCTGATGAATCATGTTGGCGTATCACCCCCGGTTTTGGACTTCTTAGGCGCGGCGGGTTTCGCAGGGGTCTTAGGAGTCTTTTTGGCCGAAGTTTTTTTCTTGGTGGGAACAGTGACAGGCGCAGCATTTGGATCTTTACGCGGGCGTCCGCGACCACGCTTGACCGGCGTGATGGCATCGGCGCTGGCCGAATCTACAGCGGCGGCAACGCTCTTCCGGGGACGGCCACGCCCACGCTTAACCGGCGCTTCATCGGAATCTGCGGCGACTGATGCGGGTTTTTTGGGCGCTGCGGGTTTCTTGACAGCAGCGGGTTTCTTGGCAGTCGCTTTTTTGCTGGCGACTTTCTTGGCGGGTGTGGCGATTGCTCCCTTGACCATGCTGAACCAGAAGTAGCGCGTGCCGGTGGCTTGCAGGCTGTCCTTAGCGAAACGAATGGTCATATCCGCCATGTGCGTGACCATCCAATCAAAGTTCTTCTTGCCGAGGCTGTTGACATCCATATCCGGGGCTGGGTTCATGAAGTCGATGGCATACGGTACGCCGTCTTTAATCGCAAATTCGACGGTGTTCATATCATAGCCCAATGCCTGTACCAGTTTGAGTGAATCGGTGTGGATGCGCTCATACAGTTCCGGCGAAAAATCATGGTCTTCAAAATAACGCCCAGAGCCATGACGCCCCGGCTTATACTTCATGACGTGCAGATCGCCCTGACCCAGCGCCATCACGCGGGCATAATTATCCCATTGGATATATTCTTGCAGCACCATCGTCAATAGGCCGGACTGATTGTAATAGTGCCAGAGTTCTTCCATCGTGTGCGCGACATACACGCCCTGCCAGCCACCGCCGTGCGCGTCCTTCAAAATGACCGGGAAGCCGCCGACATAATCGACCAATTTATCCCATTCCAGCGGATAAATCAGGTTGCGGAGCGACTCGGTGGGGACGATGCCGGGGACGTAGCTATGGTTGGGCAGAACCATCGTCTTGGGATGCGCGACGCCCAATAATTCCGCCAATGACGCATCGAAAAATTTATCGTCCGATGTCCACATGAACGGGTCGTTGACCACCTTCACGCCTTGCAGCGCGGCATTCTTGAGGTAAGAACGATAATACGGGACTTCGTGGCTGATGCGGTCAATGATGACGCGATACTCTGTCGGCTCGTTCATTTTCGTGCCGCCGACCTTGATGTATTCGGCGACCACGCCTTCATTACGATTGTTGACTTCTTCGAGGAATGCCGGTGGGAATGACCATTCCCGCCCTACGAACAAACCAATTTTCAACGGATTGCTTGCCATGTGAACCTCCAAATTCAACGTGATGAGTTACAAGTGATGAGTGATGAGTTTAGGCCAAACTCATCACCAGAAAATTGTGATGATGATAAGTCATAGAAGATGATGATTCACAGGTAAAACACTCAGGACTCATCACTCAAGACCTATCACTGTTCTTAAACGCCGCCCAAATAGGCGCGGATCATTTTTTCCCAATACGGCCAATCGTGACACCAGCCATCCCATTCACGCAGCGCATTCCCAATGCCTTTTGCCCACAGCACACCGGACATCTGGCGCGAACGCTCAAGCAGCGGGTCATCCTTGCCCGCTACCATGATGACCTCTAACTTCCGAAGCAAATTCAGGCGACTGGGGTTATTTTCGCCGGGGATATACCACGTCGGGTTATTCAAATAGACGTGTTCGCCATTATAGCCGCTCGCCCAATAGCTGATGTCATACAGCCCGCTCATAGCGAGGACGCGATTGACGACTTCAGGATGTTTGAGGCCGAAATTCATGGCGTGATACGCCCCAAAACTCGCGCCCATCGTGATGGTAAAGGGATTTTGATTTTTGCTCCGCATTAACGGCACAACTTCATGATATAGATAATTATCATATTGCGTCTGACGCCAAGCGCGATGTCCGGGATGTGCGCTCCAGTTATACCAGCTTTCGGCGTCCACACTGTCTACGCAATAAAATTGAAAATATCCAGCGTCAATCCAATCGCTCAAATTACGCCATACATTGCGGTCTTCCCACTCAAAGTATTTGCCCTTCGAGGTCGGAAAAACCATCACTTTCGCGCCACTATGACCAAAAACCAGCAAATCCATGTGTCGCTGAAGTGATGGGCTATACCAGCGGTGATGTTCTCTGTGCATTACGGGTTCCCCTTCTCAAAAACTGCATTGACCGCGCCCGCCGCGTCCATGACGCCTGCGCCCTGCCGGTCAGAGGGTTGATGTTCCAAACGCTTGGCCGTTTTCAGCAAAACGGCTTTAATCTCCGCCGGAGACAACGTTGGACGCGCCTCCAACAATTGCGCCACCACCGCGCTGACAATCGGAGCAGCCACCGATGTGCCGTCAACGTGCTGGTGATGAGCGTCTATGAGTTTATGCTGATAGGCTTTCGCTTGCAATGCCGTCAATAAATCTTCCGAGCTATGCGTCCCGAATAATTTGGTCATAGCGCGTGACGCCTTGCCCGAATTAATCAATTCACGCACCGGATGGTCAGGCGTCGCGCCCAAAAATGGCCCGACCCAAAACGCCTCCCACGCTACCGGCGTCCCCGGCATAATCGGCGAGGCAATCCAACGCGCCGGAGAGACCAAATCTGGCTTACTGTTGCCGTCATAGGCCAAGCCGTAATTATGCCCATATAAACGCCAATCGCTACGCTCGCGTGAATTATTGTCGTCCACCCCGCCGACCGTGATGGCGGCGGCGCTAGAGGCTGGCGGGTATAGGTGATTAACCGGGCGATTGCCCGCAGCCGCGATGACCGTCACGCCCTCAGCCACCAAACGGCGGATGACGATATGCAGCGCATTTTGCGAGTCGTAGCTGACATAATCACCGCCTACCGATAAATTCACCACGCGGATATTCAGGCGTTTATGGTTGCGCTGAACCCATTCCAACCCGCGTAAAATATCGGCCTCTTTGACCCAGTTGCGCGGGCTGCTGATTTTGATGAGGACGACTTCGGCGTTATACGCGACGCCTTTATACAAACCGCCGCTGGTCGCGCCGTCGCCACAGCCGATAACGCTGGTCATCATGCCATGCCAACTATAGGCGATTGATGTATTGATATATTTCGGCTCAGTGATGTTATCCGTCGTCGCGTCCACATAGCTCTTGATGCGGCCTTTGAGGTCACGATGCGGGTAGAATCCCGAGTCGATAAATGCTATCGTCACGCCGCGCCCGGTATAGGTCGGCAACGCACCGACGCGCTCTGGCGTAGTCATCAAGGTTGACTCGCCGGGGCGTGCGGCAGGGTAATTAGAGGTCAATACAGGCATGGCGTTCGGCTGTCCTGAACGCTGATAAAACTCGGACGGGTTCACAATCGGTAAATAGCGCGGCACTACTGATTATGGCTCTCTTTAGCGGGCGCAACGGCCAAGAAATCTCGGCTGAAGCGCTCGACATAACTGTTTTTCAAGGCGTCCACGCGGTCATGGTCATCGCTGACCACAATTACACCAGCGTGTTGCGACTTATTCATCCGCCAGACAATTTCAGGGTCATTATACCCCGATAAATCCGGCTGATGCTGACGCGCCAAACAGACTATTAACGCGCCGTGATGATTCGTCACGGGCGGCAAGCTATAGGTTTCGCCGCGCACGGTCATTATTTCTAACCGCGCCCACTCGCCCCACAAGTTGATACCACGGGATTGATGCACGAGGTCGGCGATATGTGCGCCACCCACCCGCGCCGCGATTTCGAGGAAATAAAATTCGCCGTCGGCGAATCCTTTGATAAATTCAGCGTGGGTCGGGCCGTGGGTATGCCCCAACGCCTTAATCACCTTTTTGTTGAACTCGAACAAGGCCACTGATTCGGGATGGTCGTCCGGCAGCGTATAGGTCATGAACACGCCGCCGTCGTGACTGACGTTCAGCGGCGGGCGGCCATAGCGCGAGACGTTAGAGAAAATCGTCTCGCCGTTCACGGTTAGCGCGTCAACATGGTACACATCGCCGGGGACATATTGCTCCAACACGCGGAACGATTGCTGGTCGCCTAATTCTTCAATCAACTTCCAGAGTTCACCGTCGTTCTGGACGCGCTTAATCCCCATCGCGCCCGCCTCAAGGCGCGGCTTCAACACCCACGGCGCAGGCACGCGCCAGACCCAATCGCGGATGTCGTCATGATTTATCACGGGCGAAAATTGCGGCTCGCGCAGGCCAGCCGCGTTAATCGCCATACGCATCGCCAATTTATCGCGGAATAATTTGGTCGCGCTCAAGCCGATCCCCGGTATCCGCAGATGTTCGCGCAGGAAGGCGGCCATCTCGACATCATATTCGTCTAGCGGGAGGATGCGGTCAATTTTGCGCGTGCGTGCCAGATATGCTACCGCGTGGATGACATCATGAATAATGCCGAGGTTGGGCATCAGGAATAATTCATCAATGGATTCCCACGGCCACGGGTCATTTTTTAGTTTTTCTTCGGTGAGTAGGATGGTGTGCGCGCCTTGCCGTTTCGCCTCGCGCAGCAATTCTTCGCCTTTGAAATAGCTCGACATCGCCAAGATAATGGTCATAAATGATACCGTCCCGTCCCTATACCATCCGCAAATCCGCTGATGGCGGTAAATTGGGCGGGATTTTAACGGATTATTGTTAAATCTTCAAAGAACCTTAATGCTTCTCTCCATTTTGGCGTAACACACGGGAAGAATGCGATTTATTCCAGCGTGAAAATTTGCTGACCTGATGGGGTTTGAATCATCGCGGAAAACCATCCCGGCGCAGCCGGTTGACTGCTGGGTAGCCACGGGTGATGGCGCACCACGAGGATGAATAGCCCATTTTCATCGCCCACCGCCGTGAATTTTTCGCCCGACATGCCCAGATATGGCGACAGCCCATAACTGTCAGATAACTGTTTTGCCGCCGCCAAAACATCGTCAGACACCCAGCCAATTTCACTCACGCATAGGATACTTTTGGCGCTGAAGGTCTCATCTGACGCGGTGGGCAAACTATGACGGGCGATGAACTCCGCAATATTACCGTCTCCATCGGGGAAATAAAGCGCGTCGGCATTCCAATTCGAGAAAAAGAAGTGTTGTTTGCCATCGCCATCCGATAAGAATTGGACACGCCCATCTAGCCACGCCGCCGCCTCAGTGAATTGATTTTCAGGGATATTCAGCGCGTAATGATAAATGCCCGCCCAGTCCGGCTGATATTCAAAAATTAAGATAGTACGCCCCGCTTGGATGGTCAATCTCTCTGGGGTCGATTCGAGGATGGGCAAGCCCACTATGTCCCCGAAGAATACGCGCTGGGCGTCAAGGTCACGGGCGTGCAACCGCAATTCGTCAATGTGCATACAAATCTCTCTGTGCGCTCTGGGTCTCTGTGGTTCAGTTTTTAATCGTCATCATGCGCGAACATAGACAATTCGGAAACGGCGGACATCACCATCCATAAAATCGTCAAACGACTCCTCGCGCAGATTTAATTCCGTGAAGGCGTTTAATTCCGCATAGGTCAACGGCCACGGCACACCGGCAGAAGGCGCGGCGGACTCGTCACGCCCACGGCAGATAATCACCAGATGCCCGCCATCGGCCACATATCCGGCAACTGTATTGATGGCGCGGGGACGTATTTCGTCCGGCAACACTTGCAGCGTGTAAATCTCCAACACCCAATCAAACCCGCCCGCCCATTCTTTGCGCGATTGGGTGACGTCGTGGGCGACATACGTTACTTTTGAGGCTGGGAATCGGCGCTGACACCACTCAATCGCCGTGGGTGAAATATCAAACGCGGTCACGGTCATACCCAATTCTGCCAGATATTCCGCGTCATCACCCAGCCCGCACCCGACCACCAGCGTCCGCTTACCGTGTAGTTTATCGGCGCGTGTATCCGTCCACACGGTCAGATTGGGATTGGGGATGAGGTCTGCCCACGAGATGCCAGAAGTATCGCCTTGAGCCTCAGCGTAAATTTGCTCATGCCAGCCGGTCAAATCGCCCCTAGCGATATACTCTTTCGAGAGTTCACGGATTCTAGCGTTGCTCATCACCCCTCCATCATAGAATCACTGAACATATTTCATTCCAGATGCGTCCGATAGTCCTATACACATCACTCATCACCCTAAGCGGCGCGACATGCCTAAGCCGCTGGTGGTTTTGCGCCCGATTCCAGCATACGAGGCGTAATCGGCCAGCATCGCAGTCAGGCGGCACAGGTTATCGAAATCCTTTTGGATGTCCGCTTCTAACGCGGCATTCTCACGCGCCAAAACCGGATTTTTGGCCTTGAACTCAAACAGCGCCTCGCCCGTGAAGCCAGTCTCTTTGCCGCCGTCTTTGAATTTCAGCGCATGGGTCTTGATGTCTTGTTCAACCAAGCTGATGTGATAAGTCGTGAACGCTTGCCACAGCCGCGCCTCACGCACCGGCATCCCAGTCGTCGCTGCCCAGTGTTCGGCCAAACTGCTGAAAATCAGGTTGGGGATGGGGGCGGCCACGCTCGCGCCACTGCTGCGGAAGGTGGTCGGTGAGGCAAATAGCAGGTGCAATGTATCCGGCGTGCTGGGCTGAGTATAGGCGGCCTCCATCATAGCGCGATACGTCCCGATAGACGCCCACGGATTCTCGTCCCATGTCACGCTGACCACATCCCACGCGGTTTGGTGGATATCGAGGGCGGCGGGGGGCGACTCGCGGAAAATCTCTAGCGCGGCGCACACCGTCGCGTTAATTCCGGTCAATCGAATCCATGCGGGCGTCCCAGCCGGGACATCCCCTTGTAAATCGGCGGTACTATCGGCGCTCATCAAGCCGGACACGGTATATGGCAATGGGCGGTCTGAGGACGAGTCTTTGGGCTGGATAGAGGCGGCCAGCGACTCCCCAATAGCGGCGAAAAAGGCGTTCTGGACGCCGCGCCCCATCAAGCTGTTGATTGAAACGGGATTGGCGGCACGCACGCGGACAACCAACGCGCCGAGGTCAAATGCGGGCATAGTTATGACGCTCCCTAGTTGAAAATCGGGAGTATACCGTTTGTTTTGAGATTTTCACTAAAATCGGCGCAGAAAATATGATTTATTCTTCTGATTCGTCGGGCTTGTGTTGGGCGGCCAGCCAACCGGGAAGTTTGAAAATCGACTCCAATGGCAACATCAGCCCCGGCAACAAAGGCGAGACATCTACCGATTGCGCTCCGGTATAAATCCGGGCGGTGTCTGGCGTATCGCGTCGGTATTGGTGAACCTCGTTCACTTCTGGATACACCATCCAAACCTGAGACGTGCCTTTTTCGAGGTAAACGCGGACTTTGCGCGCCAATTTACCCGGCTTGTCATCTGGAGAAACCACTTCCACCGCTAAATCTGGCACGCCCGGATATGGTTTGCTCAGGTCGTTCATCGGGAGAAAATTTTGCTTGAGAATCAACGATACATCCGGCATAAAAGAGTCTTTAAGCCCGCGTGCGTTGGAAAACATCATATATGTCAGGCCGTCCGAGAAAACCTCACCAATGTCATTGGTTTTCACGTATTCCAACAATAATTCCATGATGTTACGGATATACCGATGATGGATAATCCCTGCGCCTGACATTTCTATGACTTTTCCGTCCATAATTTCGATGCGGGAATCTGACGCCATCAAGTCATCCAGCGACATCAACGCGGGCTGAGGGAGAGCCGCAATATCGGTTATGGGTGGGAATGCCATCGCAGATCGGCCTCCAAACTAAATTTCTGGCTCATATTCAAATCGAGTGGTGTAGGGACGGCATTCTTGCCGTCCGTTTTCGGAACAGGCGGACGCCCAGAAGGGCGTCCCTACATCAATACCTTCGCCGATTTTGACCATTGCCCATCTATCAGGGGGACAA
>DAOTTP010000311.1:0-1632 GCA_034437835.1 Anaerolineae bacterium
CGGGCTGCCTATCGTCTTATGCAATGGTGAGCCGAGCGTTGTTTCCGCACAGTGGTGGGGCATACCGGCGGCCTGCATAACGTCAAGTGGTGAGCGAGTGATTAAGGGTAAATTGCTTGCAGAGATACAACAGGTCTGGGGGACTAAGCGACTCGTTATCGCGCTGGACTGTGATGATAAAGGACGCGCCGCCGCCATTGAGTTGGCAAAGTCGTTACAAGACGCCGGTTTTAGCACCGCCATAGTTGACCTCGGCTTGACCGACGGCGGGGACTTGGCTGATTTTTGTGCGCTATATCAAGCCGACGCCGTGACCGCGTTGATGGAACGAGCGAAATTCACGGTCCCGACGGCAGAACAAAGGATGTTGGACTCAGTTGCGGCAATCGGGGCGAATATTCAACGCCTCACCCTCGCGCTAAAGAGCGCACGCCTCTCGGACAAACCCGTCCAAAACATGATTAACGATTTACAGGCGCAGCTTGACGCCGCGAAACTGGGCGTCCCATCGCAAATCGTGACGCCCGGCGGCGTGGTGGCAGACATGATGGCTATACGCTATCAAAAGGCGAAAGAGAATCGCGGGCGGATGATTGGTCTGCCGACTTCTATCATGGTCATTGACCGCTTGACGAAAGGGTTACGGAACGGCCTGAGTATTTTCTTGGGCGAAAACGGCGCGGGCAAATCAACACTGATGGCAACCTTAACCGGAAATCTTGTGCGGGGCGGCTATCGTGGACTCATCCTCACAACGGAGATGAATAACGACGATTGGACGATGCGCCTGCAAGCATACCTAATGGGCGTGACCACCGACCAACTTGAGGACGGCTCACTTGGGGATGAGTATAACGCCAAAAACGAGGGCGCTTGTGGCTTGATTGAAGCGAACCTAGACTATATGGAGCGCAATGTCAGCACGGTTGACATGTTGCGGCACGCTATCGAAAAAGAACGCGCCAAACGGGATTATGATTTTGTGGTGGTGGACTCCATAAAGGAGTTAATCGGCGCGTCAGAAAACATCAGCATGGCGTATGGACAAGGTTTATCGGCGCTGTCTAATCTCGCAATGGAAATGAAAATGCCGTTCCTTTGCACAGCGCATGCTAAGCGGATAGATAGCATCCGCAAAACCCGCCGCCTGACGATTGCCGACGCCTTTGGCGGGGTATCTGTCGAAGCGACGGCGGCCTCGTTTTGGGCGCTCTATAACCCGACATCACTGCTTAAAAAGGGTATGATTAGCGAGGCCGACCTCGATTACCCTGAGGGCATGATTGAACTCGCAAACTTGAAATTTCGCGAGCGTTCTCAAATTGAGGGCGTTCGTATCCCGCTGCAATTTGTAGGCGGATGTGGCATGTACGACGTACTAGAAAAACGGAGATGACAATGGACGACACCAAGAAGATTCACCTCATCACGCAAGCATTGCTGCAAGCCGATAACGGATATAAGCCGGTTGCGATTGACAAATTACACGAGCTGCTACTAAACGACATCGCCGAAATATACGACACGATTTCGGTCACGGTGGCGAACGGTCAACTAAGCCTGACCGTGACCGCCGTCATTACGATAACCGCGCCGGAGACGGCCTAAAACACCCGCATAGCGGGGCGCGGG
>DAOTTP010000312.1:0-3242 GCA_034437835.1 Anaerolineae bacterium
TTTGATGATCTAGAGCGTCAAATTGGCTGAGTCGTGGGGAAGTTCTCCCCTCAGATGATTGGGCTGAGTACCGGTCAAAATCCCGTTTTCCCCTCAAATAGGGGCTGAGTAGTTACCAAGAAACATGGAACAGCAAGAAGCAACCATCGGTTAAATTAGCAGAGTATTTGGACAAGAAAAACCGATTGGTCTATCCCAGAGATTATGAAAAAGTCTTGCCCCATCTAAACGCAGATGGGACAAATCAATCGTTTCAAGATGCGCTCAAGACGCTAAAAGCCCTGCCTTGTACTCAGGATTGAACCGTCAGCGCCCCTTCAAAGGCCGCCTTAAGCGACTCGACATCCATCCCGCCGTGGCTGGCGATCATGACGAACTGTGTGCTAGGAGTCTCGCCCTCCGGCCATTTGCCCGAAAACGACAATGCCGCCCGCTTGCCGACCATCTGCAAAATCACCTTCTGATCTGGGTAATCCGACAGATATAACACCCCTTTGGCGCGGTAAACCGTGCGCGGGAGTTGGTCAAATACGCCTTGTAGCGCAGCGAACGATGATGGCTTATCGGTCTGCCATGTCCACGTATCAAACACCTTGCCGTGGTCATGCTCATGGTCGTGATGCTGCTCGCCCGCCTCGTGGATGTGAACATCGTCCGCCTCGCGGGTCATCCGCGCCGCATCAAATCGCCCGACGCCCAGCGCCAATTCCAGCGGGATTCGCCCGTGTTGCGCCTCCAAAATCCGCGCATACGGGAAGGCCGCCTCGATATGTTTCCGTAGTGCGGCCACGACCTCTGCCCCGGCAAGGTCAACCTTGTTCAGCACGATTAAATCGGCCACGTCCAGCTGATTCAAGGCGCGGGCGTATAAATTATCGTCCATATTGCGGAAGTTTTCGCTGTCCACCACGACCAAAATGCTGTCGATTCGCACCCGACGTTTGACCGCTGGCAACATAAACGAATTGGCGACGGCTACCGGGTCGCTCACGCCGCTGGTTTCGATGATGATGTATTCGGGCGGAATCTCCCGCGCCAGCACATCCAGAGTCGCCTGCATCAGGTCATCGCGGATGGTGCAGCAGATACAGCCGTTGCTCAGGCTGATGGTATCGCCCTCAACGCTGACAATCAAACTCGCGTCGATATTGACCGCGCCGAAATCGTTGACCAGCACCGCAATTTTTAGGCCGTGCGGCGCGGTCAAGATATGGTTGAGCAGAGTCGTCTTGCCCGCGCCCAAAAATCCGCTGATGATGGTGATGGGCGTGCGCGGGTCGTCATGTGCAAAATCGGTCATTTTGAGCCTCGAATCCAATGCAGAACGCCGCGAGTCAGGCGTTGAAAATCATTTTTCGGCGCATTGACCGCCAATGCGGAATCAAAACGCGCCTGTAAATCATCGGGATTCACCCCGCCCGCCGCGCCAATCATCACGCAGACCGACGCGGGCGGAATATCGCCCCACGGATCGCCATCCGGCGTCAGAGTCGCCCGCCGCCCGACCACTTGCAAGGTCGCCCGCAGAGTCGGCGAGTCGGCCAGATAGAAAAACCCTTTAGCGCGGTAAATCGTCTCTGGCAACCGGTTAATTACCCGTTGAAGTTCCGCCGCGCTGATCGGCTCTACGCTGCGCCATGTCCACGTCTCAAACACGGCGCTATGGTCGTCGTGAGTATGCTCATGGTCATGAGTATCCCCCGCGCCGTGCGTGTGAACATCCATCGACGAGCGGCTGGTCAAGCGTGCGGGGTCGAATCCACCGACATTCAACAGAATTGCCAATGGGACATCGCCGTGCGTCGTCTCAAAAATCCGCGCCGTCTTGATGATGTCGCGCACACGCTTACGCACAGAGTCTAATCCGGCGGCGTCCACCAAATCAACCTTATTCAACACGACGATATCCGCCACCCCGACCTGATTCATCGCCAGCACCGCATTCTCACGCGGAATGGTCAAAAATTGCTCGGCATCTATGACGGTCAGAATCGTGTCGATGGTCACGCCGGTGATAACGCGCAACGTCAGCGCGACTTCCAGCGGGTCGCTCACGCCGCTGGTTTCGATGATGAGATAGTCGGGCGCGTCGGGGCGTTCGAGTAAGCCGACCACCGCCAGCCGCAAATCATCGCGGATGGTGCAACAGATACACCCGTTGCTCAGGCTGACCGCCTCGGAGTCGTCCACGCGGGAAATCAAAGCCGCGTCGATATTGACCGCGCCGAAATCATTCACCAACACCCCGATTTTCAGGCCGTGGTCGGCGTGCAGAATTCGGTTGAGCAGAGTCGTTTTGCCCGCGCCCAAAAATCCAGTGATAATCGTCACCGGCACGGGCGGTTGGGGAGAAAATGTCATAGGATTGCCTCGTTTTTAGGATAAGGCGGACGCCCCACGGGGCGTCCGTACAGGAAGAAATTACCGTCCATCCAGTCCGTTTATGCCGATGTACAAGGCAAAGTTTTAAGCGTTTTCAGCGCGTCTTGAAAGGACTCGTTTATCCCGTCTGCCGCTAGATAAGGCAAAATTCTGTCATAGTCTCTTGGATAAACGATCCGCTTCTTATCATCCAAATGTTTAGCTAATTTTTCAGATGGACGTTTTTTACCGTTCCAAGTCTCAAGTTTTATATCTAACCAATCGCACAACTTGGAGTCTGATAACAACCACGCCTCTAATTCATCTCTGGCGACAATTTCAATAAGCCCTTCTTTTTCGCATTTTCGCTTAATGGAATCGTAAACTTTGTTATTAGCCTCAACCATTTTGTCATCATCGTGAACAACGACAATACAGTCCTTCTTAGGATTAAAAGGCCTTGGGACAATACTTTTTTGGGCTAACGTAACTCGGTCTAAGAGTTCTTTGTCTAGTTTGGTGATGCCTTCCGACCCTTTTGTTAGTTCTAAATGTCGGATATATATTTTAGGAAATCTTAGCTTAAATAAGTGAGCGATGATTTTAGAGTCATTCTTTGACTCTGAAATGAGCCATACTATCCCACTCATCCTCCTATTCCTCCCAATGCTCTGGTGAGCCATACATCCCCTAATGTATCAATGGTCTCTAATCCCTCCAAAATATCATGCGGCACGGGATAGACTTGCGTAATCCCCTCTTCGTCGCGTTCAACCACGCGGACTTCCTCCGGTTTGAAGTAGTTGAGGAAAGTCGGGTTATGGGTGGTCAGGATGATTTGGCGCGGCTTGTCGCCCTCAGTGAAGCGGCGCATGACGTTC
>DAOTTP010000313.1:0-6174 GCA_034437835.1 Anaerolineae bacterium
ACATGGACAGGACGTGTCCATACAGCCGAACGTAGTGCCTCTGCCTGCGCCTTATGGCAAGGGTAAGTGCAAGCGTGCTGTAGAAGCTGCGCCGCTTTAGCGGCAGCAGAGCGTCACATCCACGCCACCCCTGCCTGACGAATACCCTGTATAGATGCAGAAATTCGTCCCCAGCTGGGGTGGTTGTTATTTAAGGTGTTTTCACATGCTCAGAAAATGGTTGTCCATCGCTATGCTGTTCGCGTTATTGCTCCCTGTCACTGCACAGGAGGACGACTCGTCGCTCAAAACGACCTTCCGAGGCGGCCTGAACCGTACCGGCGTGTATGAGGGAGAAGGGTTACGTACCGAGCCGGACGTGGCGTGGTCAAGTGACGTGCCGCGTCCGGTGCGGACGACCCCCGCCGTCGCGGATGAGCGCATATTCATCGGCAGTGAGGAAGGCACGCTGTACGCCTTTGACGCGCAAGACGGGGCAGAACTCTGGCGATTAGACATCGCATCCCCCTTTGTTAGCACCCCTGCGGTGGTCGGCACGACGCTGTATATCGGCGGGCTGGATAAATATGTCTACGCCTTCAGCGCCGAAACCGGCGAAAAATTGTGGGAATCGCTCACCTTTGGCGGCGTCTATTCTTCCCCGGCGGTATCGGACGGCGTGGTCTATATCGGCTCACTGGATGAACGCCTGTACGCGCTGGATGCCCTGACCGGGGAGGCGCTCTGGTCATTCGACACGGGTGGGCAAGTCTGGTCATCGCCCGCCGTGGCGGATGGCGTGGTCGTGGTCGGCAATCGCGCCGGAGTCATCACCGCGTTGGACGCGCAAACCGGCGCGTTGGTCTGGCAGGCTGAGGCCGATGAAGGGATTGACGCCACGCCCGCCGTGGCCGATGGCGTGGTCTATATCGGCTCGTATGACCAAAATTTATACGCGCTATCGCTGGAAAATGGTCGCCCGCTATGGTCGGTAGATACCGGCTCGATTATTTATGCGTCAGCGGCGGTGACGGATGAGACGGTCTATATCACCCAGTATGATGGCGTGCTGTTGGCGCTCAATCGCGCAGATGGCGCAGAACTCTGGCGGGCAAGTGTTGGCTCAATCGCGTATTCATCGCCGACGGTGGTCGGCGATGTGGTGTACGCGCTGAGTGAGGCGGGCGGGCGGCTGTATGCGTTCGATGCGGCCAGCGGGGAGGAATTATGGTTCGTTGTGACCGGCACGCAAGGGGATTACCGTTCGTCGTCGCCGGTCTGGGCGGATGATACCCTGTATATCGGCAGCAACAGCGAGGGCGTCATCGCCTATCGGTAAGCGGTTAGGTGCAAGTAAATGAGGTGAAAACTACAAGATACGAGTCGATTTTGCGGTATCTTGCCTCTTTTTCCTCGCACCTAAAATTTACGCCGTCGCGCCAGCCAACAAGCCGCGCACCGTCTCTAGGATGACATTCGGCGGCGTCGGCTTACGTAGCCCCGCGTCCGCCCCCATCGACCCCAGATACTCAGAGGAAATCGCGTCGCTGCGTGCGCTGTACATCAAAACTGGGATGTGCGCCAACAGTGGGTTCGACTTGAACCGAATACAGGTGTCCCCGCCCGACAGCCCCGGCATCATGTCGTCAAGGATGACGAGGCTAGGCGAATGCCGCTCGGCCACCTTAATGGCGCTCACGCCATTATCTGCCGTCAGCACTTCATACCCCGCACGCTCGAACGTCAGTTGTAGGATGGTTAATAGAGCTTGGTCATCATCGACTACCATGATTGTGGTCATATCTTATTGCACCCAACTACGCCATTGTTAAAAGTGATTGACAAAATTGTAACATGCTGTGTGGCGCAGACGGTGTAACAATAATGATACCCTTCTTAATGCTTTGGGCGTATTTCTGGGCTTATTTCAGCGCCTCCAGCATCGTGGCAACGTCCGTAAACTTCAGGCGCGGGCGTCCCAATCTTGCACCAGCTGCTTGCTCTAATACATCTAACCGTTGCCAATCACTGAATGTCACAAATTGAGTCTCACGCTCCCTCAAGACGCCCTCAAGCGCCGTCCGGCTGGCGGCGGGGTGGTCTAATATTCCGGCGCGGAAATCGGTCAATAGTGACTCGGCGGTCTCGATAGAATCGGGTTTATTCGTCCCGATGATGCCCGACGGGCCACGCTTAATCCAACCGACGGCATACATCCCCGGCGCATCGGTCACGCGCCCCAACTGATTCGGGATTGTCCCGCTTTTGGCGTCGAACGGCAGGCCTTCCAGCGGCACGCCCTTATATCCCACCGAACGGAACACCAGTTCACATGGGATAACCTCGGTCTGGTCGGTGGCTTGCGCGGCCAGACTGCCGTCCGGTTTGTGAGTTAACACGTTTCTAACGATTTTGACCCCTTCAACTTTTTCTGTCCCCAGAATCTCTACAGGTGAGGTTAGAAAACGCAATATGATGCGGCGGGACTTGCCGGTGGGCGGGCGCTGGGCGTAATCGGCCAATAACGCGAGGTTTTTCTCGGCGTCGCGGTCTGGGCTGAGTTTCAGGGCTTCGGCGCTCAGAGAGTCAAGCGCGGCGTCCTCTGGGGCGACAATCACATCGGCGTCGGCCAATTCGCCAAATTCTTTTAGTTCCGCAGGGGTGAAGGCGGCCTGAGCCGCGCCACGCCGCCCCAACATCACGATTTCACGCACGCGGCTGAGGTCGAGCGCGTCGAGCGCATAATCCGCGATGTCGGTGCTGACCAATTCCGCGCAGGTTTTGGCGAGGATGCGTGCCACGTCCATTGCGACGTTGCCGACCCCGACCACGACGGCGCGTTCGGCAGATAAATCGAACTGGCGGTTTTTATAATCAGGGTGGCCGTTATACCAACCGACGAATTCGGTAGCGGCGTGGCTGCCGGGGAGGTTTTCACCGGGGATGCCCAACGCCCTATCGGTCTGTGCGCCGACGGCCAAAATCACCGCGTGATAGTGGGCGCGGAGGTCGTCTATGCTGAGGTCTTTACCGAGCGCGACGTTGCCATAGAAGCGGAAGCCTTCGCGGGCGGCGGTCTTATCGTAGACCTTCGTCACGGATTTGATTTTATCGTGATCAGGCGCAACGCCGCCGCGCACCAAGCCAAACGGCGTGGGCAGCCGGTCAAACATATCGACCTCGACGGTCAATCCGACCTGCTTAAAAAGATGTTCTGCGGCGTAAAACCCGGAAGGGCCAGAACCCACCACCGCAACACGCAGCGGACGTTCCGGGGAACCAAGCTCAGACATGGGGTATCCTTCATCATCGTTATCATCAACGAAACTATACCCCTATTATAACCCAACCTGTCGCTACAATCGTTCGCGGTTGGCACGGCGGATGACCCATGCTGTCGTCAGCGCCGACGCCCAATTGACGACCAAATCATACACCGATGCCGTCCTGTCTGGGACGAAACTCTGGGCAAATTCGGTGGCGACGCTATAGAAGATGGCGAAAATCACCGTCACCAGCAGGGCGCGGCGCAGCGGTAGGCGCGTGACCAGCGCCCATGTCCAAACTGAGACAATCAAGATGAATACGCCGATATGCCCGCCGGTCAGGAAAATCTCGCGCCCCAAGTCGGGCGGTCCCGGAGGGGCGGGCGGGTGCTAGATTGCAGCAGCATAATGGTCGTAATCAGCGTAAGGGTAGCAAAACTGCGACAGAATTTGGACACCCCAGTATCCAAAAGCAAGCCAAACAACCGCTCAAAGACGCGGCGGCAATCAATGCGACTCGGTGGGCATTGTGGAGACGCATGGATACATTAGGCATGCCATTGGAAGTCGGCACAGGGAGACGAACGAAATTTAATCGAAGAAAACAGGACTATCCAAAGGCGCATTGGATTGACGCGGCTTGTGTAGGAGAAAGTGGACAACGAGTTTACATCAACCCAAGCTATGCGCCGGTTCAGATTAAGGCCACAGGCCATCAATCGCGCCAAATGTGTCGCGTTGATAAGTACGGCTTCCCACGAACCAGCGCCAACCAAGGGCGCGTCCACTTTGGCTTCCAAACGGGGGATATAGTCAGGGCGGTGGTCACAAAAGGAGTAAAACGCGGTATGTATGTTGGGAGAGGCAGTGTAAGGGCTAGTGGTTTTTTCAATATCACCACCCCCACCGGAACGGTTCAGGGTATCAACTATCGCTATTGTAACCCGATTCACAAATCTGATGGCTATCTTTACGAGAAAGGAGAGGCGCTTTCCTCCGCTACCACAAGGGTAGTGGTATCCCCGCGCCAAGTTCAATGAATTGATGCTATCCTTAAAAATACGTAGAAAATCCTTATGATAGAGTCTCAACTGAACATGACCCCACAAGAATTTGACGCATTTTTAGCGCAACCCGAAAATAATGACCGCCGCTTTGAGTTGGTCGATGGCGAGTCGGTTGAGAAAATCTTTAGCACTTTTCATAAAGCGCTGATGAATCATATCAGTGGCGCCCTGCAAACCTATCTCGATAGCCGTCCCATCGCTACCCTGACCAGCCAAGCATATCATCCCATACCCGGAGATACCGAAACTCGGTATCAATCAGACATCGCCGTGACGGGAGATGACATCATCTCACCAGAAACAGAGTCGCCCGCCCCCCAGATGCCCGACCTCATCATCGAGGTGAAATCACCCAGTCAGACCTATAAGCACCTGCGCCGGAAGGCCGATGCTTATCTCACGCATGGGGCGACGTTGGTTTGGGTGATTATCCCCGCAAAACGACTGGTTGAGGTCTACCGCGCACACGGTGACCTCGACATCTTGACCGATGCCGACACCTTAGACGGCGAAGGTGTGCTGCCCGGTTTCCAGTTTCCGGTCTATTCTATTTTCGACTCGACGCGCCAGACCACACCGAGACAGTTTCAGCGCACGCCCACCGCGCTCCCGATTAACACCCCGTTGATTCCGCCCAATGCCTATCCGTTACACCCGTGGTGGAAAGGGAAACGGCAGAAGGTCTATCACGCCATCTCGCCTGCGCTAGATGAAATGCCCGCCCAACGTTGGCCGATTCAGTTCACGGTTTATTATTTCCAGTGGCGCGTCTCGCGGCTAATATGGTCGCTCATCGCGGTTTTGACAGCGATTTTCATCTTGATGTCAACGAGACCGGCGCAAACAATTTTCACCTATGGACTCAATACCACCAGCATCCTGCTCAAACAGGAATACTACCGGATGCTGACTTTCTCGCTGCTTCACATCGACATCGTGCATCTGGTCTCTAACGTGTTGGGGCTTTGGCTGATGGGGCGGCGACTTGAACCGCCGTTCGGTTTGCGGCGACTGGCACAACTCTTGTTTTTCTCCACCCTATTCACGGGTATGATTTGGACGATGTTTTCCACCAATTCCTTCCGGGTATCGGTGGGCGCATCAGCGATGGTGTATACCTTGCTGGGCGCGGCGCTCATGCACATTCAAGTCAACCGGAAAGTGCTGGGCGAGGAATACATGAAGCATTTTGGCCGCCTGTTGGCGATTATCGCGTTTTTGGTGACGACGGATGTACTCGCTAATACCATGAATAGCATGACGCAAATTGATGTGCTAGCGCACGCGGGGGGATTCATCAGTGGGGCGTTCATCGCGTGGTGGATTGCGCCCCGGATGCGATTCACCATCAAAGGGCTATATGGCGTGACCGTACAAGCCATTGTAGAGGACGACAATCCGCCAAACCCCCGCTCTAAGTGGCTTTTTATCGCCTTATCGGTCATCGGACTCATCATCCTAATGGTGATTCAGCGCCAGCGTTGGCCGAGCGTTTTCTCATAGGCGATTACCGGTTTAATGGGTGTTTTTCTAGACTTACGCCTGTTTTTCGCCTATGCTAATTCATATCAAACGGCTAATGGAGGGATGATTTAAAATCCAAACGATCTTTGATCGGGGTTTTAGCATAAAACACACCCAAATAATCGTTTGAATTTGTTTCGATTTCCCCATAATGTGAAATGGTTGAACCTATCGCTAATCCGCCGCCGAGGGTTAAAACCCCCGTCTAATGCACTGCAAAACGTAACTACTCAGCCCCTATTTGAGGGGAAAACGGGATTTTGACCGGTACTCAGCCCAATCATCTGAGGGGAGAACTTCCCCACGACTCAGCCAATTTGACGCGCTACGTCATCAAA
>DAOTTP010000314.1:0-4217 GCA_034437835.1 Anaerolineae bacterium
CGGGAAAATCATCAATAGATAATGTCCAGACTCATCCGCAGCCCAGCACTAAAGTGCCGGACTAAGGGAAATTAAAGTCCGCTAAAGGGACACTTTTTCCCGACTCTTGAACCAAGCAACCCACTTTAGCGGGTTTTGCAGTGTATTAGACGCGGGTTTTAACCCTCGGTGGTGGATAATCATTTCACATTCAATACCTTCACCAAAACGGACACATCAGTGCCGTGTCCCTACGAAAACAGGGTAGTCGTAGGGACAATGACGGCGTTGTTCACCTTGATAGAGTGCAATGGTCAAAATTGGCGAAGGTATTGACCATTGGTTACTAAAAAATAAAACGGCGCGGGATAATCCGCGTTGTACGGACAGGATATATTCTGTCCGTACAGTCGCGTGCAAACGCTCTAAATCTACTCGCTCACCCAATCGCGGAGCATGGCCGCGGACAGGGCGGCACGCTGCGGGAGGGTGTTAATCACGACATGCTCGTGCAGCGCGTGCAGACCATCCCCGGCTGACCCCAAGCCGTCCAGAGTCGGGACGCCCATCGCCGCCGTGACGTTGCCATCGCTGCCGCCGCCGCTGCCGTCCTCGCGCACGGTCTGACCAATCGACTCGCCGATTTGCTTGCACTGCGCGAACGTCCGCACCATGCGCTCATCGTGTTCCATCGGCTCACGACTGTGGATTTCTTCCAGCGAGACTTTCGCGCCGGGGATGAACGAGTCGAGGTTGGAAAGCGCGTTCTTGGTCGTATTCATGCCGTGCATGGTCATGAATCGCGTATCGACATACGCGCTGGCCTTCGCTGGGATGACATTCCCCGCACTGCCGCCGTCAATCATCGTCACGCTGACCGATGTCCCGTTTTTCAGGTCATTGAAGCTGTTAATGCGCTGAATCTGCTGCGCCAATTCGACAATCGCGTTGATGCCCTTCTCCGGCGCGTTCCCCGCGTGGGCGGGACGGCCTTCGACATGCACGCGGTAGGTCGCCAGACCCTTGCGCCACGTCTTGAGCGCGCCTTCTTGGGTGGCTGGCTCCATCACCAATACCAGACCACAGCCCTTTGCCACCTCTCGGATGACCGGGATACTGTAGATGCTACCGACTTCCTCATCGCTGGTCATCATCACCCAAACGGGGCGATTCGGGAATTCGCCGCGCTCCTTGAGTCCGCGCAGCGCGGTCAAGACGATGGTGATACCGCCCTTCATATCAATCGCGCCGGGGCCGAACAATTTGCCCTCGGCGTCGATGGTGACGGGGCGCTCGGCCAATGTCCCCAGCGGCCACACGGTATCAATGTGGATGAGGAACATCAGCGGTTTGCCGGGGGCATCCTCGTTCCATTTCGCCAGCAAGAAGTCGCCGACCTCGGTCTGCGGGATGGCGGTGATGCTGGACGCGCCCAACGACTCGAACTGAGCGCGCATATACGCCCCCAGCTTATCGACGGCGGTTTTATCAGTGGTGGGAGTCTCGAAGTTCACCAGCGCGGTGAGTTGGTCAACCATCGCTTGCTTTTGCGACTCGAAGTAGGCGGAAAAGTCAGACATAGCGCTCCTAAAACGGACACAGATCGGTCTCAGTGTACGTCGGGTTGCGGCTGCCGTAGCGGTTCAATTGCGTCAGCGCTTCCGAACGTGCCGCGATGATAGCACCGACAGCCGTACATGCGCTACCGACATTGGCCTGATTGGTGAACGTCTCATAAAAGGTTTGCGCCATGACCGCATAGACCGGCGCCGTGTTCGGGTCTGGATACAAGCGCTGAACCTCTGCGATGGTGGCTATCTGCGCCACATCTAGCGTCAGGATTTGCGTCTGAAGCAGGCGGTAAAACGCATAACTTTTCAGTTGGTCGGGTTCATCATCAAACCAGAAGCGCAAATCGAAATCGTTGATGGCGGTCTGATAGATGCTCTTAGCGCTGGACGTGTCGCCACGTAGTAGCGCCTTGTCGCCCTCATGTATCACCTGAATTTTGAAGCGTGGGGCGTCCAATTCGACGATGCTCAAGACGTATTGCGTGCCGTTCCAGTCGTAGACGTTCGTGCCGGTGCGGAGTGGGCCGGTTTGCGCTGTGCCGCGCCGTTCCAGCCGGACAATCACCTCGCTGACCTCATCCCCGTCAAAATCGTTGATCGTGGGCGGGTTGGCGCTGAATACCCTCGGCGGCAATAGTTCTACGAATCGTGAGCGTTGCGCCGACCATGTGACCAACTGCGTCTGATAGTCACAATCGGCGTCCGATTCGCGTTCATCGGGGCAGACCGGCGTGCTATACAGCACATCGTTATGGCGGTCACGGTTGACATCCGCGAACGCCATAACCGTCGGCGGGACGGCGGTATCGCTGCGGATTTCGTATAGGACGGCGGCGCTCCCGGCGCGGCAACCCAAAATCACCAGCGCGGCGGAGCCATCCGGTGCGCTGAGAGGCAGCAGCACGTCAGAAATCCCCTCGCCGGTATAGTCGATGTCGGCGCGGGCGATGGCGTCGGCGGGGATGACTCGCCATGTCTGGCGTAACGTTTCTAGCAGCGTGCCGGGGTCGCCGCCAGCGGCCAGATACCGCGCCGCTTCCTCGATGATGACTTCGGCGGATTGTGGCGCGGTCTGCTCTAGCGTCACATCAGCGCGGGGCGGGCAGAGTCCGAAATCTGGTGCGGCGGTGGGAACTCCGCCGATACTGACGGGCGTCGGATTGGCGCTATCGGGCGCGATAAAGACCGACCCCGGCGGCAACAATTCCCCATTGATGACCCGCCCCGGTGTGGGGGTCGGAAACGGGGTGATTTCGAGGCGCGGCGGCGCGTCGATTGGGACGCAAGCGGCCAACATTAGCGTGAGGAGCAAGGTTAGGGGAGAGAGTCTTTTTAGCATCCCAAAAGTATAGCACGCGAGGCGTCAGATGGGGACGGCGTTAAGCGAGTTGTGATAGAAAATATCCAGCCGTACAAATCGGGATATCTCGATAAGATTCTAAAACCAGTAAATCTTTATCGCCTGAAACCACATAATTGGCTTGCCCGCCTAACTCGCACTCCAATACCATATCATCTTTAGCATCACGCGAAACACGCTCAATAGGTATGGGTTTAACCATAATGACGAGGGCGCGATATCGCGCAATCAAGGCGTCAACGGTCTCACCGCCCTCCGTGATACGTTTTGTGAATTTGTCGCGCCGAATGGTTGTCTCAAATTCAGCAAGCAACAGTTCAGAGCTTAAAAGTTCAAACGTGTGGGAAAAAGCCTTATCCATAAGTTGTGCTGGAATACCTGTCCAAAGCAGACCTGAGAGGACTGTATTGGTATCAAATACAACGCGAGTCACGCTTTTCCTCACGAGCAAGACGAATTTCCTCAGCGATTTCCTCTGGTGTAATGGTTGAGGGTTCAACGGCGCGAATCTTCTTGACCATCGCGCTTAGTTCGTTGATTTGTCGCTCGCGTTCGATTTGGTCACGCAACAGCGTAATCATTCGCGAATCTTCTAACAGACCGATGGTCTAGGCTTCTTCAACCAATTCTTCTGGCAGATTGAATGTGATGGGAATTGTCATGCGCTTAATCTCCTCAATACAGCTTATGGGGAAATCGAAACAAATTCAAACGATTATTTGGGTGTGTTTTATGCTAAAACCCCGATCAAAGATCGTTTGGATTTTAAATCATCCCTCCATTATATGAGCGCGTATAGCATGTAAATGGGTGTAAGTCGGTGTATAGTTAGGACTATATATGGGCTGATGAAAAGTGCAAACATGATTGAATCCACACGCGAAAATGTATTCAACCACGATCATTGGCAATACTATGAGACTATTCGATGCGAAACACCAAAAGAACTTATTGACAAACTAAGATTATCCAACCCAGAGTGGTCGCCTATGCGTAAAGAAGTACACGATAGTGAGTGGAAAAGAAACTGGATTTTTAGAGGGCAATCTGATGCTACATGGTTACTGATTCCATCAGCATGGAGAAAATCAGACAAAAATATCCTTGAAATCGCTAAACAGAGTATAATCACACAAGCTATAGTTAAAGCATTTATTAAGGACAAAGAGGCTAATGTAGAAGAAAAAGAACGTAACTACTCAGCCCCTATTTGAGGGGAAAACGGGATTTTGACCGGTACTCAGCCCAATCATCTGAGGGGAGAACTTCCCCACGACTCAGCCAATTTGACGCGCTACGTCATCAAA